>JACCUO010000262.1 GCA_013811765.1 Thermoleophilaceae bacterium
ACAGTCCGTGGATCTCCCCCTTGAACGGATCGAGCTTCGACCCGCCCGGCAAGCGCCGATAGCCCGGCGGCCCCGACGAGCGCAACGCCGCCCGCACCGTGTTGCGCGACAACCCAGTCCGTCGCACAAGCTCCTTGATCGCCACCCCCCGCACGAAATGCTCCCGCCGCAGCTCAGCCCACCGCTCCACGTCAACCAACCCCTTCCTCCCCTCACCAGGTCACCAGACCGAGCGAGGGTCACGCTCCCCACGGACGCCTCCGCCACCACCCGCAGGGGGTCAGATTTCAACCGGCGAAGGGGGGTCAGTATTCAGCCGGCGCCGACAGCTTTGACTTGGAGATGGACAAGCGGGTGAGGGGAATCGAACCCCTGCTTAGAGCTTGGAAGGCTCTCGTGCAGCCGTTACACCACACCCGCCGGGGGCCGGGTGGATTGTACGGCGTTCCCAGATCAACCCGCCAGCCATCGCGCGTGGATCTCCCGATCACCCATCGCTTCGGGGGGCGCTCCCACATGCGTTCAGATCCGGCCCAACCGCCCGTCATGCGTGCGTCCACTGTCCCCTCGGCTCCGGTCGCAGGTGTAATCGACCCTCCGCCGAGCAGGGTTCAGGCGCCAGCGTTGCACCGTTGACCGGGGGACTCCTGACCGCCTTGCGACCTCATAGTCAGAAAGGCCGCAGGCGACCATCGATTGCACACGGTCGGAACTGGGCATCTGATCGCATACGAACACATGTTCGCATCCCGCCCGGACGGCTTCGCTTACAATCCCCCGGCCCGGGGGAGTGAGTTAAGGGCGATGCGCATGGTCTCCAAAACCATGAATCCGGGTTCGAATCCCGGCTCCCCCGCTGAAGCAGACCGCCTGTCGCGCCGTACGTTCCGTTGACCGCTGAGCCAGACGTCCCTCTCTGCTTCAATCGACTCACACCGCGGATGTGGCGGAATTGGTAGACGCGCCGGCTTTAGGTGCCGGTGGCCTAGGCCGTGGGGGTTCGAGTCCCTCCATCCGCACTGCTGCTGTCACACCGCCCGCCGGCCGGGAATACACTGACCTCGATGGCCGCGGTGGAGCATCCAAACCGAAACAAGGCCTCGTCGAGGGCGACCAAGGCCGGCGTAGTCCTGTTACTGCTGGTGAGCGCGGCGCTCATCGCCGTGGTCACCGCAGGCGGCTGGTCGGAGCTGCAGGGCGCTCAGCCGATGGCCTTCGGGTACATCCTGGTCTACCTGGTCATGGCCTTCTACGTATCCCGCTGGAACCGCGGGGTCCTGCCCGTCGCGGCGGCGCTGGCGCTCCTGTTCGCCGTCATCGCGGCCGTCGCGGGACCGGCATGGTTTGGCAGGGACAAGGCCGGGTTCGAGGACCCGGCCTTCGACCCTGCGATCCTCGGACTGCTCACGCTGATCCTCGTCCCCGTGCAGTTGCTGCTCCTCGCGCTCGCCATGCGGGGCTTCTCGCAGAAGTGGAATGTGGAGGTCGAGGTGGGGCGGCCCGACTCGGGGTTGGGGCATCCGACGAACGCACCGCCTGAGGGCTCGTCCAGGTACGCGTGAGGCTTATGCGGCGGGTGGGATTCGAACCCACACGCCCTCTCGGGCAATGGCTTTTGAGACCATCGAGTCTGCCGTTCCTCCACCGCCGCAACGGTGCGCCGACTATAGGCCACGCCGACGCCCAAGCCGGTTACAAATGGGCGGGCGGCGCACTCGCTGCGGTCACCTCGGCCGCCGCCTGGGCCTCGAGGGTGGCTCGTTCCTCGCGCTGAAGCCACCGGCGGCGATCCCGGCCGAGGCGACCAGTCCCAGGTAGAGTCCGATCCCGGGCTCTACCTCGCTCGCTTCCGCTTTGATGCTTCGGATGGCGCCGGGGAACTGAACCTCAATCTCCGGGACCACGAACAGTCGGAACAGCAGCAGGAGGAACGCGACGGCCCCCGCCACGGCCACGATCAGACCAGGGCGCACAGGTAGCGGTCGGAGGTCCACCCCCGCCATCCTCGCCAGCGCAAACGCGATGGCCACCAGCACGACCAGAAAGAGCAGAAGGTCGATCAGGGTGAATGCCTGCCATGCGTCGCGCCCGCCGACGCCTTTCGCAACGGTGAACCAGGTGAACGCCGACATGACGAGCAACAGCACGGCGCCGCCGGCGGCCGCGACCATCTCCCCGACACTGAGTCTCGAAAGGTCCACCGGCGCGCTCTCTTCCCTGTCGTTCGACTCCCGGCGGCGCCACTCTAACCACGTCGCCTTCGAGGCGCTTGCGCGGTCCGGGCCGTAGGCTGGCCTCGTCTGATCCGCGCAGGACCGAATGGAGACACGATGTCCGAGGACACCGCCAGGATGACCGCCGCCGCGCACCAACGGCTGCGAGCCGACATCGCGAGCCTCGAGAAAGAGGGGCGGCGCGAGATCGCGGACCGGATCGGGACCGCGCGAGAGTGGGGCGATCTGAAGGAGAACGCTGAGTACCACGCCGCGAAGGAGGAGGCCGCGATGCTCGAGGTGAAGATCGCCCGGATGCGCCACCTCCTGCGCTCGGCGGAGATCGTGGAGGCGGCGGAGGGCGAGCAGCCCGCCGGGATGGGATCGACCGTGACCTACCGCGACGAGCGGACGGGCAAGGAGATGAGCTTTACGCTCGTTTCCGGCGTCGAGGGCAAACCCGCGGGCGGCTTCCTCTCGATCGACTCCCCGGTAGGGCGAGCACTTGCAGGCTCGAGGGTGGGCGACAGCCGCACCATCGAGACCCCTTCGGGCACCCGGACGGTCTGCATCGTGGCCGTCGAGCATTCATAGCGGCGCGCTGCGTCAGACGGGCGTGATCGAGTTTCGCCTGGCAGGCCGCTGCCTCACGTTGTCGGCGTAAAGAGCGAACCGGCGCTGCAGTTCGCTGCGCAGGTCCTCGGGCTGGATGACCGCGTCCACGACCATCTCGGAGGCCAGATGCAGGATGTCGATCTCCTCCGCGTACTCGCCACGCCGCTGCTCGACGAATTCGGCGCGCTCCGCTTCGTCCTCGATCGCCTCCGCCTGGTTGTGAAAGACGGCGTTGACCGCGGCCTCAGGGCCCATCACCGCGATCTTGGCCCCCGGCAGGGCCAGGCAGGCGTCCGGCTCGAAGGCGGGGCCCGCCATCGCATAAAGGCCGGCACCGTAGGCCTTGCGCACGATCACGGAGATCTTGGGCACCGTAGCCTCTGAGACGGCCGAGATCAGCTTGGCGCCGGCGCGGATGATGCCCTGGCGCTCCACCTGGGTGACGATCATGAACCCGGGCACGTCTGCCAGGAACAGCAGCGGCAGGTTGAACGCGTTGCACGTCCAGATGAACCGAGCGGCCTTGTCCGAGGAGTCCACGAACAGGATCCCCCCCTTGTGGGCCGGCTGGCTGGCCACGATCCCCACGACGCGTCCGTCCAGCCGCGCATAGCCCACGATCAGCTCCCGGGCCCATCGCTCGTGTAGCTCGAGGAACGAACTCTCGTCCACCAGCAGGTCGATCAGCTTCCGCATGTCGAACGGCTTGTTCTCGTTCTCCGGGATCAGCTCACGAATGGAGGTGGTCGGTACGAGACCCGCAGGCAGCGCGGGGGGCGGCGGCTGCTGCCAGTTCGACCCGAAGTACCCCAGGTATCGCTTCGCCAGGTCCACTCCCTCGAAGTCGGACTTCACGAGGAAGTGAGCGCAGCCCGAGACCTCGGTGTGCATGCGAGCGCCCCCCATCTCCTCGAGCGAGACCTTCTCGCCTATAACCGTCTCGGCCATCCGGGGGGAGCCGAGGAACATGGAGGCGTTGCCGTCACGCATGATCACCACGTCGCAGAAGGCGGGGATGTAGGCGCCGCCGGCAGCGCTCGGGCCGAACAGCACGCAGACCTGGGGGACGACTCCGGACATCATTGCCTGCATGTGGAAGATGCGGCCCGCGTGACGGCGCCCGGGGAACATCTGGACCTGCTCGGTGATCCGGGCGCCCGCGGAGTCCACGAGATAGACGATCGGCACCTGGTGGTCTAGCGCCTGCTCCTGGGCCCGGATGATCTTCTCGACCGTTCTCGGTCCCCAGGAGCCGGCCTTGACGGTGGGATCGTTGGCCATCAAGCAGATCGGCCGGCCGGCTACGGTGGCCATCCCGGTGATCACGCCGTCGGCGCCAAAGCCCTCCTCCTCCCAGCTCGCCAGGAGCGCATCCTCGACGAACGACCCGCTGTCCACCAGCCGGTCGACGCGGTCGCGCACGGGGGCCTTTCCCTGTTGCCCGGCCTTCTCGTGATGGCGTTGGGGGCCACCGGCCCGCGCGCGCTCGAGCGCCTCAGTCAGGTCAACCATCGGCCCGGCATCCTACGGGCCGGACTGGCTTCAGGCGTTTGGCGCGGGCTCTGGGGTGCGCGAGGACGGATCGGATGGCCGGCCCCCGCCAGGGCGCGGCGCCGCCGCAAGCGGTTTGTGATGGGCGGGCAGGGGTAGGGGTCTCCTGATGGAGGCGCAGGCACCCGAGCGAGTCCAGCAGGCGCCCGACCCGTTCTCCGGCTATTCAGAGGAGGAGCAGCCGCTGGCCGGCCGCGTGACGCTTGTGGGGGCCTTCGCCGGGTCTTTGGTCGCGGCGGCAGTCGCCGCGCGCATCACCGGCCGCGAGCCGCCGGAGCGCCCGCACCCCGGCGACATCGTGATGGTGGGCGTAGCTACGCACAAGCTGAGCCGGTTGCTTGCCAAGTCCAAGGCAACCAGCTTCCTGCGGGCGCCCTTCACCGAGTTCGAGGAGCCGTGCGGAACCGGCGAGGTCGACGAGCGGCCACGCGGGCACGGGATGCGTCGCGCGGTGGGCGAGCTGCTGATCTGCCCCTACTGCCTGAGCCAGTGGATCGCTGCGGGGTTCACGGCGGGCCTGGTGCTCGCCCCGCGCGCCACGCGCCTGGTGGCGGCCTCCTACACCGCCCAGACGGTGGGAGACTTCCTCCACGTGGCCTTCAGGGCCTGCGACGACCGGGCCTGACGACCGCGCAGATCCTCAGGTGACACACCCGGCGGGAGCCGATGCCCTGTCGCTGGCCTTGCGACGCTCCGGTTCAACCGCCTTTCACGGCGGCGGCGATCGCCGTCCAGTCCGACAGCGACTTGC
>JACCUO010000265.1 GCA_013811765.1 Thermoleophilaceae bacterium
AGCCAGAACTGGAGAGCTTCTAGGAACCCCGCGCCAACGGGGTTCTTTTTTTGGCCGAACGCGGCGTCGCCAAACGCCGCTCGGGCAGGTCTCCGCTCTGAAGGAGACCCGCGCGATGTGCGCGAACTCACCGCAGCCGGACCACCCCCTCGCGACCCGAAAAGCTCGACGAGCGTCCTCTAGGAAGCTCGCATGCGCTTCGGCGAGCACCCTTGCTCGTCATCTTTTCGTCATCTTTTTAGTGCCAAGAGCTGCTGGCGCGCTGCCAAGAGCTGCTTGGCCCGACAGGGAGATTGGCCGCTGGACGCTCCAGAATGCCCGGGTTTGCAGGGCAGAAGTCGACCAACGGTGAGCAGTGCTTAGCGCGAGCGACCGGACTTGAACCGGCGACCTCCGGCGTGACAGGCCGGCGCTCTAACCAACTGAGCTACGCCCGCGAGCGCCGTCCGAGGATAGCGGAGGTCCTAAGCGTCCGAGGCCTCCAGCTTCTCCCTCGCGGCCTTGCGGCGCTCGCGCCGGCTCGTGATGAAGAGCCAGACCAAAAAGCCCACGAAAGGCAGCACGTATGCCACGTTTACGAGCCAGTGGCTGGTGTGAGCGATCAGGGACATGTCTCCTAGGGCAAGACCACCAGCCTCGCGATCAGGAGGTCGTCTCCTTGGAGCTCGGCCGCGTGGCTCTCGACCTCGAAGACACCCTCGATGGCCGCCCGCACCGAGAAGCGAAACGGATCCTCTGGTCCAGTCCGTCCCTTGATCTCGTATCCGTGCAGGTGGATCTCGTCTGAGGCGTCGGACTCCACGACGATCCGCACAAAGGCCCCCTTCTTCACCTCGATGCGCATCACTCCCCCCACGGGTCTGTGGTCTCGCAGCACGATCCTCTCCTCGGGGCGGGTGTCGGTGGTGGCGGTAGGCTCCGTGACGGTGCTCGATGGCTCGCGCGGTCCGGGCTGCGTGGCCACGCGCCTCTCGGCCTTCTCCTCCTCATCGCCCAGTCGGGCGAGCACGAACGCCACCGCGACAAGGACGGCCAGGGCGATCAGTCCCATGCGCTGCGCTCTTGACATCGGCCGACTACCTCCTGGCAGGACAGTCGTGGACGGCTCACCCGGCTCCGGTGCTCGGCGGATGAGTATGTCAGCGCGCTGACGGGGGTTCACACGAAGGCCACACGGGCGTAACCCCCGCTTGACCGGTCGACTCCCGATAAGGGCCACGCTGTTTCCGATATGGAAGGAGTCGAGCTCCACTTCCACGCACTGCCGGGGGTGGACGACGGGCCCTCCACCGTTGACGAGAGCGTGGACCTCCTGCGCGGCGCGGCCGCCGATGGCACGGGCATCGTGGTGGCCACTCCCCACGTCCGCGGGGACTTCCTGACCGACGTCTCCGATCTCGGCGAGCGGGTGCGCGAGGTACAGGCGGCCGTCTACGCGGCCGGGCTCACGGTGGAGCTGCGCCGAGGAGCCGAGCTGGGGCACGACATGGTTGGACGCCTCACCCAGCAGGAGCTCGAGACGCTCGCCCAAGGCCCGAGGGGATCGCGGTGGCTCCTGGTCGAGACACCTTTCGAGCCCCTGGACGAGCCCTTCCACTCGGCCACCGACGAGCTGCGAGATCGCGGCTTCGGCGTGGTGATGGCGCACCCGGAGCGCAGCGCGGACGCCTCGGTGGACGGCGCGGTGGGCCTGCTCCGCGAGCTCGCGCGCGGCGCCGTGGCCCAAGTGAACGCGCAGTCCATCACCGGCGCACATGGAGCCGCGGCCAGGCAGGCCGCTTTCGTGCTGATTGCCCAGGGCCTCGTGGAGGTGGTGAGCTCCGATGCGCACGGCCCGACGCGCCCGGCGCTGCTGGGCGAAGCTCGCGCGCGGCTGATCGAAGGCGGGATCGACCCACTCGTTTGCCGCAGCCTGACCTTCGGAGGTCCGCGCCGGCTCCTCGCGCGTGGCATCCCCAGCGCAGCCGCCCTGGTCGCTTAGAGCACGCGATCCCGTGCTCTCGCGAAGCCCGCCTCCCGCGCCCACCAAGGCGAATAGCCACAGCCGCACGTATGCCCGCTACCTCGCGCTGATAGCGCCCACGGTTGTTGAGGGAGGAGTTCGAGGGCCTCGAGACCGTCCGCTTGTCTCGACGGCTCCGGATCGCCACCTGACCCGGGTCCCGTCGGCGAGGGTGGCGCCGGTCCCCTCTCGGGGCTTCCCGAAGACGGTCACCTCCAGCGGCCGCTCGAGCTCCGGGGTGTCCCCGAGCCCGCCTGCCACGTGTTCGGCGGGATAGGTCGGGAGCAGCGTGCCGTCGCGCACGAAGACCGGGATCCGCTCGAGCGGCGCCGCGGCCAGGATGGTGCCCCCGCCGGCGATCGCCTCGCCCGTCCAGAAGTCGATCCAGCATCCACGGGGCAGAGCCACCTCCCGCTCCTCGACGCCGTCCTCGGTCACCGGCGCGACCCACAGCGACGGGCCGTAGCCGTAGGCATCCGACACCGACCAGCCGCGGGGGTCCGCCGGGTCGAGCAGGCACAGCGGCCGGATGATCGGCAGCCCGCACCGCGCCGCGGTCGCGGCCGCGGCGCGCACGTAGGGGACGAGGCGCTCGTGCAGCAGCACGTAGCGGCGATAGAGCGCAAGCGTCTCCTCGTCGTAGGTCCACGCCTCCTGCTCGAAGCGGCCGTGGGCCTGCATCAGCGGCGTGAAGCACCCGAACTGCAGCCATCGCACGAGCAGCTCCTTGGGACAGCGGGCGGTCAGTCGCTCGCCGAGATAGCCGCCGATGTCGTGGGACCAGTTCGACAGCCCCGAAGCCGCCGCCGTGAGCGTCGCGGCCAGGAGCGTTCGCAGTGACCAGAAGTCGGAGGCCTGGTCGCCTCCCCACGTCATTCCGAGCGCCTGCTGGCCGGTCCACCCCGGGCGGCCGAAGAGCACTCCCTCGCCCTGATGCACCGCGTCGAGCGCATCCTGCATGCAGCGGCGGTACAGCAGGCCGTGGGCCCACGCCGCCTGGGAGCCCGTGCGCCCGTCGGCAAAGCGCACGTCGTCGGGCAGGTAGTAGCCCTCGCCGTCGTCGGCCTTGATGCCCTCGACGCCGAGGCGCAGGACCGCCTCGGCCTGTGCCTGCCACCAAGCCCGTGCGGCGGGGTTGGTGAAGTCGACCGGCGAGCCGGTGCCCATCCACCAGCGCGCCACGAACGGCGAGCCATCTGAGTTGCGCAAAAAGTGCCCCGCCTCGGCCCCCTCGGCGTAGTTGGAGGCCGGTTCGGCGTTCAGGCGCTCGGAGCTCGCGTCGGGGGGACGCTGGCCGTCCACGGACTCGAGGTTGGTCCAGGGAGTCGTCCACACCACCGTGCGGACGCCCATCGCCCGGAAGCGCCGGACCATCCCCGTGAAGTCCGGGAACTGGTGCGGATTGACCTCCCAGCTGTTGTACGTCGTCTCCCAAGGCGAGTCGATTACGACCGCATCGAGCGCGAGGTCATGCGCGGCGTAGCCGTCCACGTCGTCCTCGACATCGCTCTGGTGCTCGTAGACGTCACGGCTCTTCCAGTGCCCGTAGGCCCATTCGGGCAGCAGGGCGGGCAGGCCGGTGTCCAGCAGGTAGCGTCGAAGCCGTGCCGCCGGCGACGGGTCGGCGTAGAGGTGCACCACGAGCGGGCCGGATGCGGCCCTCACCGACAGGGACACCTCCTCACCGAGCTCGAAGCGAGTCCCGTTGCCATGGGTCTCCACCCAGGCGGCCCAGCCGCGTGAGCAGAGGACGAAGGGGACCGGCGCGTAATCGCCCTGCGGGATGCCGCCCACGGCCAGCATCTCGGGTGGGCAGTCGGGGCCGGTGTAGCGCCGGTCGGCGCCGAGCTGAACGGCGCGGCCGGCCGGGTCCACGCGCGTCACGTGGCGCGCGCCGAGGCCCGTGAAGCGCTGCTCGGGATGCCCCGGCCAGGCGAGCGCGGTCCGCAGGACGCCCTCGGGCGCCATGACGGCCACGCGCACATGGTCGCGCCCGGGAAGCGAGATCTCGATGCGCGCGCTGCGGTCCTCGCGAAAGCGCGCGATCAACGTGGCGCTGCCGGCATCGCTTTGCGCGATCTCGACCGCCTGGGGCTCGAGCCGGTCGTCGATCTCCTCGCGGGCGAGCACGCCCTCGGTGAGGTGAACGAAATGGTCGTGGACACTGCCCTCGAGCAGCCGCACCACGCCCTCGCCCACCAGCCGCCGCTCACCTCGCCACACCGAGATGCGTAGCGGGCTCAGGGCGATCCTCACCGTGAGCCCGTCGCGGGAGAGCGCGAGCATTCCCCCCACCATTCGCCCGGGGGCGGGCGGGTCGTGTGTTTTTATCGTGAAGATCGGCCGGGTTCACAGAACCGTTACTGAAATCGCCTGCTTGCAGCGGAATCTTTATTCCGTGACCATCACGAGCGACATCCAGATCGCCCGCGCCGACCTGCACTGCCACAGCACGGCCTCGCAGTTCTCCAAGCTCGGCGTGCAGCGGGCGCTGGGCTTGCCGGAGTGCGCCACGCCTCCCGAGGAGGTCTACGAGCTCGCCAAGCGCCGCGGGATGGACTTCGTGACGATCACCGATCACGACACCATCGACGGGGCGCTCGAGATCGCAGGACGTCACGAGGACGCGTTCGTTTCGGAGGAGCTCACGGTGTGGTTCCCGGGCGAGCCCCAGGCGGTTCATGTCCTGTGCTTTGGGATCACGGTGGCCGATCACGAGTGGCTTCAGGCAAACAGGGGGGACGTGGGGGCGGTCTCCCAATACCTGCGTGAGCACGGGGTCGCCCATTCCCTCGCGCATCCGTTCTACGCGGTCGCCTCGCCCCTGCACCCGCGTCACCGCCAGCAGCTGGCGAAGCTCTTCGGAACGTGGGAGATCCGCAACGGCTCGCGGGCCCGCGAGCTAAACC
>JACCUO010000308.1 GCA_013811765.1 Thermoleophilaceae bacterium
ATCTCGATCTACGAGGGCGGGCGCTCCGACATCGCGTCAGGGGATATCGACGTGCGTCCCCTCGTCGTGATGCTCTACCTCGCCGAGCGGCAGGGCGGTGTCATGGTCTCGAGCCTGGTCACCGGACACGGGGTCTTCACGAAGTCGGGGGGCGTCTCCCTCCACTCCTTCGGTAGGGCGATGGACATCAGTGCGGTCGCAGGCGTGCCGATTCTCGGCCACCAGCAGCCGGGGGGCGTCACCGAGAGCGCACTGCGCAACATCCTGATGCTCCCCGCGGAGCTGCAACCGAGCGAGCTGATCTCGCTGTTTGCGATGGGGGGGCCGTCCTTCGCCATGGCCGACCACGCAGATCACATACACGTCGGCTACTAGCAGCCTCCGCGCTGCCGATTAGCTCCGCCGGCCCACGCGCGCGGCAGGGCCGACTCGCCGCTACAACCCGTAGGAGCGCCCGATCACGTCGAGCATGATCTCGTCGGTGCCGGCGCCGATGCGGTTGAGGCGCAGATCCCGCCACACCCGCTCGATGCCGTACTCCTTCATGTAGCCGGCACCGCCGTGTATCTGGATGCACTCGTCGGCGACCTCGACGGCGATGCGTGACGCGTGCAGCTTCGCCATCGAGATCTCCCGCACCGGGTACTCCCCGTTCTGGAAGCGCCAGGCGGTGGTGTAGGTGAGCTGCCGAGCGGTCTCGATCTTCGTGGCCATCTCGGCGAACTTGTGCCGGATCACCTGGAACTTGCCGATCTGGCGACCGAAGGCGTTGCGCTCGAGCGCATACTGGAGCGTCCGGTCAAAGCAGCGCTGAGCGGCCGCGACGCATCCGGCGGCTCCGATCAGGCGCTCGCCCTGGAGCTCCCACATGATGTGGTAGAAGCCCTTGCCCTCCTCGCCGAGGATGCTCTCGGCGGGCACGCGCACGTCCTGGAAGGCCAACAGGGCGGTGTCGGAGGCGTGCATCCCGAGCTTTTCGAGCTGCTTCTCGCGTACCACGCCCGGCGTGTCCATCGGCACCAGGAAGAGAGTGAAGCCGTCGTATCCCTTTTCGGAGTCCGTCTTCGTGAGCAGGACGATGAAGTCGGCGCGGTTGCCGTTGGTGATGTAGGTCTTGGAGCCGTTGATCACGAACCCGCCCGACGCGCTGTCCCGCACCGCCCGCGTCTTGATGCCCGCGACGTCAGAGCCGGCGTCGGGCTCGGTGATGCCGAGACAGCTGATCTTCTCCCCCCGTATCGCCGGAGCGAGGTACTCCTGCCTCTGCTCCTCGGTGCCGAACATGAAGATGGGCGGCGTGGCCATGTCGGTGTGCACCGCGATGCCGGTGGCGAGCCCGCCCGAGTTAGACCGCGTGATCTCCTCGGCCAGCACGAGGTTGCAGGGGTAATCGCCGCCCTGGCCACCGTACTCCTCGGGGTAGGAGAGCCCCAGGAAACCCAGCTCGCCCATCCGGCGAAAGACCCAGTCGGGGAAGGTCGTCTCCTCCCACTCCTCGGCATGCGGCGCGAGCTCGCGCTCGACGAAGGCGGCGATCGACTCGCGCAGCCGGTCGTGCTCCTCGGTGAAGATGAAGTGCTTCCTCGCCGAGCCGAAGTCCGGCTTGACGACCTTCCCCTCAGTTGTCACCCGTGCGCTGGCTCCCTGTGTCGGACGGCGCCTGCAGGGGGACGCTACCAAGCAGAGAGTGGGGCTCCCTAGCTTCCACGGCGCGGCACGGTGGCTGCGGGCGAACCGCCGCCTCCCGCCAGCAGCCGCCGCGCGATGCCCTCGATCGTTTGCTCGCCGTAGGCCATGCTCGGGTCCTCGGCCGTCATGACGGCTATCCCGACTTGCCGGGACCCGCTCTCGAGTAGTGCCGCCTGATGCACCACCTCGGCGCCCGCCTCGGGACGCCAACCGCCCTTGAAGAACGTGCGCCAGCGTGGCCGGGCGGCCCTGGGGATGCCCCAGCTGTGGGGCTCCGAGACCGTCTCGAGGAGGTCTCGCGCAAGTCGCCTGAATCGGGGAGGCAGCAGCCGGTCGAGGCCCCGGAACAGGCGAGCCTGGTCGGCCGGTGTGACCGTGGCGTTGGCCCAGTCGCCGGCGATGAGGAAGTCGCGCATCCCGGCCCGGCGGGCCAGGTCTCGCAGGCCCGCGTCACCCACGCGGCGGTAGATCGAATCGGCGGACGCGTTGTCGGAGAGGCGGATCATGTAGCCGAGGCTCAGTTGCTCGGACTGCGAGGGCTGCGCGCCGGCGGTTTCGAGGCCGCGCAGGAAGGCCACGAGGAGCATGCCCTTGCTCAGGCTCGCGGAGAGGAAGCGAGCGTCGGGGTCGCCCCCGCTCAGGCCGCCGCGTTCGTCGGCCACGGCGAACGCGATTCTCCCCTCCCGTGCCGCCGCCCATCGGCGCGCGCTCTCGAGCGCCGCGCGCGTCGGGAATAGCAGGCGATCGGGCGCCGTGAGCGTCGGGTATACGCCCACGCCCGAGTCGCGTGGCTGCTCCGCGCTGCCCCCGATCTCCTCGACCGCCCGCAGTGCCGGGTACACGCCGTTCTCGGAGGCCCCGATCACGGC
>JACCUO010000319.1 GCA_013811765.1 Thermoleophilaceae bacterium
TCCATACGCTTTGTATCGCATCCCCTGCCCCGGGTCAAGCCCGAGGCGCATTCTTGTCACTCTTCTTGGCCGAGCGGGCCGGGCACCTCAGCCGCCGAGCTGCCTCCAGGAGGAGAAGGCGCGTTGAGCCAGGGTGAGGGAGCCCAGGCCGGCGAGTACCACCAGAACCGGCAGTAGCGCTCCGGGGACGCAGAGTCCGATGATCAGAGCGATGTAGCGCTCGAGGCGCTGCATCAGCCCCTCGGAGAGCGAGAGGCCGACGGCCTCCGCCTCGGCCCTGATGTGGCTGACCATGAGGGACACGATCAACCCGACGAGCGTGAGTGCGGCCGCGAGTCGCTGTCCCTGCCCGGCGAGGACCCAGAACAGGCTCCCGAAGAGAAGAAGGTCCGAGATCCGGTCCACCACCGAGTCCAGGAACGCACCGGCTCGAGAGGCCTCGCCGCGGAGGCGAGCCACCCCTCCATCGAAGATGTCCAGCAGGCCCGCGACCGCGAGCAGCAGGCCGGGCAGAAGGAACCGCCCGGTAAGGAGCAGCCAGGCGATGACGGCGTTCGCGGCCAGGGACAGAGCGGTCAAGTGCCAAGGGCGGATCCCCGACCTGTACAGTCCCGCCAGCGCCAAACGGTACGGCCAGGCGAAGACCCTTCCGAGGAAGGTGCCGATGATCCCCTCGGTGCGGCGCGGGGCCGGTAGCTCCCGGATCCGGGGCGTCTCCGCCGGCCGGTCCGGAAGCCGAGGCCTCCACCGAGTGGCCATGGCTCTAGAGCCTACGCCTTGCCGGTGGCCGCTCCGGTGCGCCAGACTCTCACCAAGGAGGTCGATCCATATGTCGAAGAAGGAGAATAGCCTCGCCGACGCCGCCGTACAGGCGCTCGCCGCGATGGCCGCGAAGGCGCCCGACGTGGCGAAGAAGGCCGCCGACGCCGCACCAAAGGTGGCGCGGGTCTTCGCCGACAAGGCCCCGGAAATCGCCCGCCGGGTCGCCAGGCGAGGCCCTGCGGTGGCCAAGAAGGCCGCGGACGTGGTCGCCGCGAGGGCGCCTCAGGTCGCCAGGGTGGTAGCGGAGCGGGGCCCGGAGGTAGCCATGAAGGCGGGAGCCGCAGCCGCTGCGGCGGGGGAACGGCTCCGGGATCGGGGCAAGAAGGTGGCCGAGCGGAAGAAGGACTCGGCGAAGTCCGCCGCGAAGAAGCCAGCCAACAAGAGGAGCACCGAGAAGGGCTGAGCCGGCCGCTGCCCCGGCCGGGGCGCGGTCAGAGGATCTCGTCGCCCGGAGTGTCGGGCACGGGGCTGTCCTCGGCCTCCTGCTCGGGCGGATCGCCATCCGAGGCGGCCGGGCCGGGTTCGGGCCGAGTCAGGACCCACGCAACGGCTACCAAGGGCAGCCACGCCACGAACAGGGGGGCCACCGCCCTGGTCGCGGCGCTCGCGACAACGAGGGCGAGAGCCGCAGCGAAGAGCGCGGCCGTGAACGCGAGCTTCCGCGCCTGCGTCATCGTCCAATCGTAGCGGCCCAAACACGGCTCGGGAGCGCTTTCGACGGTCGGGCTCCACCGGAGGCGCTGGGCCGGGCCTCGTTTAGCGTCCCAGAAGCGTGGGAAAGTCTGGACATGACTGGCGAACCGCTCCCTCCGGCGATTCGTGCGTTTCCGGCTGATCCGACCGCCCTCACTGACGTTCGACGCTTCGTAAGGTCGCATGCCGAAAGGGTCTTCCTGCCCTCGGAGGCGGCCGAGGACCTGGCGCTTGCCGTCTCGGAGGCCTGCGCGAATGCGGTGCTGCACACGCCCAGCCGCCATTTCACCGTGGGCTTCCGCCGGGTGGACGACTCCGCCGAGGTCACCATCGAGGATGAGGGTGTATTCCGGCATCCGAAGGTCAGGCCGGGCGTCGCCCGAACGAGCGGCAGGGGCATTCCCCTCATGCTGGCGCTCGTCGACGAGGTCAGCATCACGGAGGGAAGCCAGGGCCGTCTCGGAACCCTCGTTCGCCTCCTGAAGCACAGGGCTCGCTGAGCCGACCTCATACCCGCGGCGCAACCCGGTTTGGGTTAGACCTTTCGCGCTGTCAGGACTCGATGGACCGGCCCTCCGCGTCGAAGCGATCAAGGGCGAGCGGGTTGCGTTCCTCGAGGACATCGCGTGCCCGCTCGACCACATCGGCGGTGGCGGAATGGACGCCCACAACTAGGGCATCGCCGCCGTCACGCTCGTGCGTCAGCTCCCATCCCGGTGAGATGCCGACGGATGAAACCCCGCCGAGCATTCCACCGACTGCCCCTCCCGCGAGGACACCTCCGATGATCGCCCCCCAGAAGGCGACGGCGCCGATCTCGAAGGCGAACGCCCCCAGCGCGAAGCCGAGGACCCCTCCGACGAGGGCGCCGGCGGCCGCGCCGGCGAACGCACGGGAGCCGACGAACCGGGTGGCCGCGATGTCCCGTCGAGTCGTGTCCGCCCGGCGGCCCGCATCGCGGATCGCACCTCCCCGCATCGAGATCTGGGTGCCGTCGACGCCCGCCCGCTCGAGGGCATCCACC
>JACCUO010000011.1 GCA_013811765.1 Thermoleophilaceae bacterium
CCGGTGTGGTGCACACGGCGATCGCCTTCGGCGAGGACGACTTCCAGCTCGGCGAGCGCTACGGGCTCAAGCTACAGAATCCGGTGAGGCCGGACGGCGCCTTCGACGAGCGCATGGGACCGTTCGCCGGACGGCGGGTCAAGGAGGCCGATCGGGACATCGTCGAGGCGCTGCGCCAGTCCGGCCGCCTCCTGCGCAGCGAGGAGTACGAGCACTCCTATCCGCACTGCTGGCGCTGTGAGACGCCGCTCCTCTACTACGCCAAGTCTGCCTGGTACGTGCGCACGACCGCGGTGAAGGACGAAATGCTCGCTTCCAACAAGGCCCTGCGCTGGTATCCCGACCACATCAAGCACGGGCGTTTTGGCAACTGGCTCGAGAACAACGTGGACTGGGCCCTCAGCCGCGAGCGCTACTGGGGCACCCCGCTGCCGATCTGGCGCTCGGAGGACGGCCAGGAGGTTGTCTGTGTGGGCTCGGTGAGCGAGCTGCGGGAGCTCGGCGCCGAGGTGCCCGAGGACCTCCACCGGCCCTACGTGGACGAGGTGACCTTCGAGCAGAACGGCAAGACGATGCGCCGGGTGCCGGACCTGATCGACGTCTGGTGGGACTCCGGTTGCATGCCGTTCGCCCAGTGGCATGCCCCCTTCGAGAACCAGGACAGGTTCGAGGAGCGCTTCCCCGCCGACTACATCTGTGAGGCGCTCGACCAGACACGCGGGTGGTTCTACTCACTGCTGGCCATCTCCACGCTGCTCTTCGGGCGCGCGTCCTATGAGACGGTGCTCTGCCTCGGCCTGATCCTCGACCCGGACGGCCAGAAGATGTCGAAGTCCAAGGGGAACGTGGTGGTCCCGTGGGAGGTGCTCGACGCCCATGGCGCGGACGCCTTCCGCTGGTATTACTTCACCTCGAAGCAGCCGTGGGACGGCTACCGCTTCTCGCTCGAGACCGTGAGCGAGTCCGTGCGCCAGTTCATGAAGCCGCTGTGGAACACGTACAGCCTCTTCGTGCTCTACGCGAATGTGAACGACGTCGAGCCCCTCCCGGTCTCCGACGTGGAGCTCACCGACCTCGACCGGTGGGCGCTCTCGCGTCTGCAGGCCACCTCGGCCGTCGCGATCGAGCGCCTCGAGGACTACGACACCACGAGCGCCGGACGCGCGATCGCGGCATTCGTGGAGGACCTCTCGAACTGGTACGTGCGCCGCTCCCGGCGGCGTTTCTGGGATGGCGATCCGGCAGCTTTTGCCACGCTGCGGGCGTGCCTGCTCGGAGTGGCGAAGCTCGTGGCCCCTCTCACGCCGTTCATCGCGGATGCCATCTACGGGAACCTCGACGGTGGCGAGCCGTCGGTGCACCTCTGCGACTACCCGCAGCCCTCCGCCGAGCTGGAGGACCGGCAGCTCGAATGGCAGATGCAGGTGGCGCGCGACGCGGTGAAGCTAGGCCACCAGGCGCGGGCGCACGCGAAGCTGAAGGTGCGCCAGCCCCTCCGTGAGGCCGCCGTCACGGCCACCGGGCCCGAGCGCGAGGCCATCGGCCGATTCGAGGCGCTGCTGCTCGACGAGCTGAACGTGAAGAGCGTGCGCTACGTCTCGGAGGCCGACGAGCTCGGGCGCGTCGAGCTGAAGCCCAACTACCGGGCGCTCGGCCCGCGCTTTGGCAGGCACATGCCCCAGGTGGCCGCGGCCGTGGCGGGGCTCGACGCCGACCACGCCGCGAGAGCTCTGCGCGAGGGCGGCGAGGTGCACGTCTCGATCGAGGGCAAGGACCACGCGCTCGGGGCGGGGGACATCCAGCTCGTGCTCCGACCCCTCGAGGGCTATCAGGTGGAGCGCTCGGGAGCTCATGCGGTGGCGCTCAACCTCGAGCTCGACGAGGACCTCCTACGCGAGGGCCTCGCCCGCGAGGTGGTTCACGCCGTGCAGGGAGCCCGCAAGGACGCGGGCCTCGAGGTGGAGGACCGGATAAACCTGGGCTTGGGCGGTGACGAGCTCCTGCTCGAGGCCGTGAGAGACCACGAGGCCTACCTCACGGGCGAAACGCTGGCCGTCACGCTCACATTCGGTGAGGCCGCGGACGCGATCCGCACCGAGATCGACGGCCGGGAGCTGCTGATCTCGATCGAGCGAGCGTAGCTTTCAGTCGGGCGGGCCGAGCGCACCGTCGCCCCCGCCCTGGATTGCCCCACCCATCGCCCAATTGGACTTCGGTGAGTCCACAAAGCGGATCCAGACCTGGTCCGGAGGCATTCCGCCCACCTCGCTGAGCACCTCGGTCACCTTCTCGGCGATCTCCTGCTTCTGCTCGCCCGACCGGCCCTCGAACCACTCGATCGTGACGTAGGGCATCGCGGCACTAGGCCGCGAGGGCCGGATCGAGCTCCTGCACCAGCCGGTGCTTGGGCAGCGCGCCGACGATCTGGTGGGCCACCTCACCATTCTTGAAGAGCAGCATGGTCGGGATCGACATCACGCCATATCTCGCCGCCGTGACGGGATTCTCGTCCACGTTCAGCTTCACGATGGTCACGTCGTCGCGCTCGCCGTCGAGCTCTTCGAGGGCGGGAGCGATCACGCGGCAGGGACCGCACCAGGGGGCCCAAAAGTCCACGAGCACCGGGTCGGCGGCCTCGAGCACCTCGGCCTGGAAGTTGACGTCGGTTACTTCGGGGAGTGCTCCGGCCACTGTCGGCTCCTTGTCGCGAGGGTCAATGCTTCATAAAGTATAGCGCCCCATGGATCCGCTCCCGAGGCCCTGTGCTGACACCCCGGAGCCTACCCGGATGGAGCCCAAAGTACCCCTTGAGACGGATCTCAGCGCACGCGAAAGCGCAGGCCCGGCACCTTCCAGAAGGCCTCGACGGCGATGCGCGCCGACATCTTGGACGCGCCGACGCGCCGGTCGCGGAAGAGGATCGGTACCTCGAGCACGCGGAACCCGGCGCGGATCGCGCGGTAGGTCATCTCGATCTGAAAGCCGTAGCCGTCGGTTCCGACAGACCGGAGATCAAGGGCCTCGAGGACCTCCCGGCGGAAGCACTTGAACCCGCCCGTGAGGTCGTGAACCGGGACCCCGAGGACGATCCGAGCGTATAGGGAGCCGCCGCGACTGATGAGCCGTCGCGTCTTCCCCCAGTCGGTTACACCGCCGCCCTTCACGTACCGGGAGCCCAGGACCAGGTCGGCGTCGGCGGCGGCTGACACGAGCCGGGGGAGATCCATCGGGTCGTGCGAGAAGTCGGAGTCCATCTCGAGCAGCAGCTCCGCACCGGCGCCGAGCGCGTAGGAGAAGCCCGCCAGGTAGGCAGGGCCGATCCCCTCCTTGCGCTTGCGGTGAAGCACCTGCACCTCGTCGAGCTCCGCCGCGAGGCGATCGGCGATCTCCCCTGTGCCGTCGGGCGAGCCGTCGTCCACCACGAGGATCTGGTGAGCCAGGCCCGTGGAGGCGAGCTCCGGGAGCGCAGCCCGGACGATGGCCTCGATGTTCTCGGCCTCGTTGTAGGTGGGTAGCACGAGCCAGGCGCCGGACATGGGCGCGTACCCTAGTCAGGGCTTGGCCAGAACCCTGAAGAACGCCGAGATCGCCGCCGCTTTCGAGGAGCTTGCGACTCTTTACGAGCTGGATGGCGCCGTGGTCTACCGCGTGCTCGCCTACCGCAACGCCGCGAAGTCGATTCGCGAGTCGGGCGTCTCGGTGGCCGACATGGCCGCGCAGGGGCGCGCCGAAGAGCTGGCCGGGATCGGCAGGACGATCGCAGAGAAGATCCAGGCGCTCGTCGAGACAGGCGGGATACCGGCGGCGGAGAAGCTCAAGGCCAAGATCCCGCCCGGCCTCGTGGAGATCACCCGGATCCCCGGGCTCGGGCCCAAGCGCACACGCCGGCTGCACAAGGAGCTGGGAATCGAATCGCTCGACGAGCTGCGCAAGGCAGCGGAGGAGGGGCGTATGCGCGCGGTGCCCGGCTTCGGCACGAAGGCCGAGGAGAACGTCCTGGCCGCGCTCGCCGCCGGGGCCGACACCCATGGGGGCGCAGGCGGCCCCCCGGGGTCCCGGACGCTGCTCTCTCACGCGCTCGCCCTCGGGCTCGAGTTGCTGGAGGGCCTGCGCGAGCACGAGGCGGCGCTCCGCGTGGAGCTCGCCGGCAGTGCGCGGCGGTGGGAGGAGACCTGCAAGGACCTCGACATCGTGGCGGCGGCGAGCGACCCCCGTGCCCTGGTGAAGGCCTTCACGCGCCTGCCGGCGATAGACGAGGTCACGACCTCGGGGGAGGCCGGCGCCAAGGCCATCACCCACCAGGGGCTTCCGGTGGACCTGCGGATCGTGCCCGAGCATTGCTTTGGCAACCTGCTTCAGCATTTCACCGGATCGGCACGGCACAACGAGGCCCTGCGCACCGAGGCTGTCAAGCGCGGTCTCCACGTGAGTGAGTACGGGGTGACCGACGACTCCACCGGCCAGACGCACGCCTGCTCGAGCGAGGAGGAGGTCTACGACCTGCTCGGCATGGCCTATGTGCCGCCGGAGCTGCGTGAGAACCGCGGTGAGCTCGCGGCGGCGCGCGAGGGCGCGCTTCCCGCGCTCGTGCGGATCGAGGACGTCCGGGGCGATCTGCACTGTCATACCACCGCCTCCGACGGGCGCCAGTCGATCCGCCAGATGGCAGAGGCCGCGCGCGGTCGGGGCTACGAGTACCTGGCGATCACCGACCACTCAGCCACCCACGGCTTTGGCAACCACGTCTCTCCGGACGACCTGCGCCGGCAGATCGAGCGTGTGGCGGAGGTCGACGGCGAGCTCGGGGACCTCCGCGTCCTGGCCGGCAGCGAGGTCAACGTCCTTCCGGACGGCTCGCTCGACTATGAGGACGAGCTGCTGGCCGAGCTCGACTGGGTCGTGGCGAGCGTGCACACCTCCTTCGGGATGTCCGAGAGCGGGATGACCGAGCGCATGACGACCGCGATGGAACACCCCCTGGTGGACGTGATCGGGCACCCCACCGGACGGCTGATCGGCCGGCGGGAGGGCTATGAGCTCGACGTGGATCGCTTGATCGAGGTCGCCGCGCAGACAGGGACGTTTCTCGAGATCAACGCCAACCCCAACCGGCGCGACCTCTCCGACGTCTATGCCCGGGCCGCGGTGGCGGCCGGCGTGACCATCGTCATCGACTCCGACGCTCACGGGACGGAGACCCTGGCCAACATGCGTTACGGGATCGCCACGGCACGGCGTGCGTGGCTCACGCCGGCAAACGTGGCGAATACACGGTCTTGGGCGCAGCTCTGCAAGCTGCGCAAGCGCTGAGCGGTTCCCGCCGGGGACGGCGGGCGCGCTAGGAGGAGGGGGCGGTCACGCCGGGCACGGGCTCGACCTTGCGCAGCCCCGGGGTGCGCAGCAGCTTGGGCGCGCCGAACGGGGAGCTGCGGTCGAAGTAGAAGCGCGCCCCGTCGCGGTCCTCGATCGCCTGCACTCCGCCTGCCTGCTTTCGCCACGTGAGCGCGATCCCGATCGCATACCCGGCCGCGATCGCCGGCACCTGGGGGAACAGGAACGCCAGGGCACCCGAGACGATCGTCAACACCGCGAGGGGCCACAGGCGGTTGAAGATGACCGCCCCGGGCTCTACCTCGGGAAGGGTGTTGGTGCTGCGCGCCCCCGCGAGGAGACGCGCGATCCCGGGGGTGGGAGCCATCCGCCGGCCGAGCCATAGCCCGGCGCCCGTGGCGAGCGCCCACCAGCCCACGGCGAGGAAGATCAACGTGGGGTTGTCGTCCGCGTTCGCGCCGGCGACCGCCGCGGTGGCCAGCGCCGTGGCGGCTCCCCCGAACAGCAGCACCGCTATGCGAAGGAAGTCCACGAACCTCACGGCAGGAGTGCGGCCAGCACGTCCTCGAAGCCCGGCACGCCCTCGACCACCACATCGGCGCGTTCCACGATCGCGCGCGGCCCCTCGGCCGAGCGCACCCCCACGCGGACCCCGACGTCCAGGTCCCCGCTCTCGATAAGCGCATCGAGCGCGTCGAAGGCGTCGAGGTCGGTCACGTCATCGCCCCCGTATAGCGCGGAGCGCACGTCCGTCGATCTGACCATGGTGCTCACCGCCTGGCCCTTGTCGACCGGGACCGGCGGGCGGATCTCGAGCACCTTGCGTCCCCAGTGGATCTCGAACCCCTCGGCCTGGGCTTCCTGGGCCACGTTCTGCAGCCACGTCTCGGCGGCGGCCTCGTCAGGGACGTCGCGCCAGTGAAACGCCTTGATCGGTCCCTTGTCCTCCAGGCGAAGGCGAAGCAGCTTCGCGTTGCGGTCGTTCTGCAGCTGCTGCTCCACGAAGCCGGCCACGCGGCCCTCCCAGCTCACGAACGCGTCCAGCAGCTGTGGTTGAGAGGCCCCGGCCTCCAGCAGCTCGGCCCCATGTGAGCCGATGTAGCCGATTCCCCCGACGCCCACGAGCCGCCGAGCCTCGTTGGCGGACCGCCCCGAGACGCACGCCACGCAGGCGTACCGGCGGCCCAGCCTGCTGAGCAGCAGCGAAACCTCCTCGCGCACACGCGACTCCTCGGGGCGCCCGACGATCGGCGTGAGGGTGCCGTCTATGTCGCAGAAGACCGCACCTCGCTGGGGGTCCTGCGTAAGCGCGCAAAGGCTCTTCGCGAGGGTTTCAGCCGTTGGGGCAGACACCCCCCGTAGTATGCCTCGCGATGTCGTCCAGGCTGGCCCGGCTCGCCGTGATCGCGACAGTGGCGGGCGCTTTCAGCGGCCTCTTCGGCGTGGGCGGCGGGACCATCATCGTGCCGCTGTTGATCCTCTGGCTGGGCTACGAAGAGCGCGAGGCCACCGGTACATCGCTCGCCGCAATCGTGGGAATCGCCGCGCTCGGCGCGGCCGCACATGGCGCGTACGGCAACGTGCATGTGGAGGAAGCTCTGCTTATCGCCCTGCCGGGCGCGGCCGGGGTCGTGGCGGGCACTGCGCTCCAGCAGCGCATTCCCGAGCGGGCGGTCTCCGGCGTCTTCTCCGTGGTCCTCGTGGCGTCGGCCGTCGCCCTGGTGCTCTGATGGAGGCCGCCGAGCTCGCCGGACTGATTGGGGTCGGGCTGGCTGCGGGCCTCGCCGGAGGGCTGATCGGCGTGGGTGGCGGAGTGCTCTTCGTCCCCGGCCTCGTCTTGTTCCTCTCGCTTGGTCAACTGGACGCCCAGGCCACCTCCCTGCTGGCCGTCGTGCTCGTGGGCGCGGTCGGCGCATGGCGCCAGGCGGGCTACGGCAATCTGCGGCTACGCGACGGGATCGTCATCGGGGTGCTTTCGCCACTCGGCGTGCTGGCGGGCACGGCCACTGCGAACGTCGTGAGCGAACGGTCGCTGGCGCTGTCGTTCGCGGCGGTGCAGCTCTTCTTCGCCTACAGGCTCGCTCGAAGGGCAATCGAGGACAAAGGGAAAGCGGATGCACCATCGGGCGTTGCGAACGGGTAGATTCGGCCCGGTGACTATTCTCGAACTGGAGACGCGGCAACGCGAGGGGCTGGTGCAGGTGGTCCTCCGAGGAGAGCTCGACCTGTCCACGGTCGAGAAGGTCGAACAGGAGCTCCGCCGCCTCGAGGGGCAGGGGGAGAAGTTGCTCGTACTCGATCTCGCCGAGCTGTCCTTCCTGGACTCGACCGGCCTGCGGTTGATGGTCACCGCCGACCAGCGCGCGCGCCAGGAGGGGCGCCGGCTCGCCATCGTAAAGGGGCCCGCAAGCGTCCACCGCGTGTTCACGATCACGAAGCTCGACGAGCAGCTCGACATGGTGGACGACGTCACGGAGCTCACAGTCCCTGAGCTCAGGGACCTGAGCTGACACGTAGGCGTACCCTTGGTGCCGTGACGGTGGACATCACCACGCGCCCCGAGCTCCAGGCCCTGACCCTCCGGGGAGAGCAGAACGGCTGCATCAACCTCTCCGAGCTCGCCGAGCAGGCGCATGCGCTCGAGCTCGCAGACGAGGAGCTGGAGACACTTCACGAGCGGATCGAGGCGCGCGGCATCGCCCTGACCGACGACTGCGGGCGAACCGACGTGGTCACCACGACCTACAGACCCGACGACCTGGCCGGGACCACAACCGATGCGCTCCAGCTATTCCTGAACGAGCTGCGTCGCTACCCGCTGCTGAGCGCGGCGGAGGAGATCGAGCTGGCCAAGCGGATCGAACAGGGCGACCTCGAGGCCAAGGAGAAGATGATCCACTCGAACCTGCGGCTGGTGGTCTCGATCGCCAAGAAGTACCAGGGGCATGAGCTCTCGCTGCTCGACCTGATCCAGGAGGGCATCTTCGGCCTGATCCGCGCGGCGGAGAAGTTCGACCATCGCAAGGGGTTCAAGTTCTCGACCTATGCCACGTTCTGGGTCCGTCAGGCGATCCAGCGCGGGTCGGCGAACAAGGCGCGCACGATCCGCATCCCTGTCCACATCGGCCAGCGCGAGCGCAAGATCGCGCGCGCCGAGCGCGAGCTTGGCGCGCGCCTCGGGCACGAGCCCACGGACGCCGAGATCGCCGCGGAGGCCGAGCTCCCCACCGAGCAGGTCGAGGAGGTGCGGGCGGCCGCCCGCACCGTGACGAGCCTCGACCGCGCGGTCGGCGACGATGGGGACACGTCGTTTGGTGACCTGCTTCCCAGCGACGAGCCCCCGCTCGAGGAGGAGATCGAGGTCAGCCTCGCCAAGGAGGCCCTGCGACGCACCGTTGCCGACCTGCCAGAGCCGGAGCGAAACGTGATCAAGCTTCGCTACGGGATCGACGGTGGCGAGCCAAACCCGCTGCGCGAGACGGGCCGCCGCCTCGGCCTATCCGCCGAGCGCGTGCGTCAGATCGAATCCCGAGCGCTCAGGCGGCTCGCCACCCGGCGCGAGATAGACGCGCTACGGGACGCCGCTTAGCTTCGGGCGCGGCGGGGTACGCGACCATCATGAAAAAGAAGATCCTCGTTCTGGTCTCTGAGCCTATCTCTGGCGATGTCCTCAAGGAGGTCGTGGGCGGCGAGGAGGCCGAGGAGGCCGAGGTGCTGGTCGTGGCGCCCGCGCTGAACGAGAGCAAGGTGCGTTTCTGGGCCTCGGACCCGGACGGCTCGATCGAGCAAGCGGAGGACGTCGCTCAAGAGACGGTCGAGCGGCTGGACGAGGCTGGGGTAGACGCCGCCGGGGGCGCGGGCGAGTCAGAACCGCTACTCGCCCTTCAGGATGCGCTGGCCACCTTCGACGCGGAAGAGATCGTGCTCTGCACGCGGCTCGGTGGCGAGCTCAACTGGCTCGAGGAGGGTCTCGTTGAGGAGGTCAAGGCGCGTTTTCCCGATCGCTCCGTCAGCCACCGCGAGATCGACTGAGCGGTAGCTCAGGCGCTGCGTTCGCCCACGTCCATCGCGGGCTCGCCCACGGGGGGCATCGGCACGTCCGGGGTGCGGGCGAGGCCGGCCGCCACCACGACCATCGGGAGCCCCGGCGCGAAGCGGGTCGGCCGGCCATAGAGGGACCCGTTCGCCGCATCGAGCTCGCATAGCTCGAGCATCCGGAGCACCGCCGTGCAGGTCTCGGCCTGTGGCGCTTCCTCGCCCACCTCGCATGCGAGCGCTGCGAGCCCCAGCGTCTCCTTTGCCTCCAGGCCGTTGAGCATCTGGCCTATCGAGGCCACGAGGAAGGAGTGGACGCGGTCGAGCAGCGGGTCGCGGTCGAGCGATCCCGGCCCGGGGGCGGGGCCGGCGTCGGCCGGATCACGGCCGGAGAGGATGCGGGCGAGCTGTCCGCCGAAGACGAGCTTCACCTGCTCCGCCGAGAGCCCCGCCTGAAGTGCGTAGCGCAGGTTCATCGAGGCGGCGAAGGCGGGCGTCCCGTAGGGGGCGTCGCTCGCGAACAGGATGTGGCGCGGCGGAACGAGCGCGTACAGCGCGAGCAGGTCGCTGGCAGACCACCAGGAGGTGTCGAAGAAGAGGTTGGGATGCTCGGTCGCGGCCCTCCAGATCCAGGCCAGGTCGCAGATGCCGGCGTGGGCCAGGATCAGCCGCACCTCCGGGAAGCGCTCGCAGATCTCGAGCGCGTGCCTGCCCAGGGCGGGGATCCCGCGACCGGCGTGAACCAGCACCGGCAGCCTCCGCGCGTCGGCCAGCGCGAACACCTCGGCCAGCGCCGGCGTGTTCAGCGCGAACTCCTCGGCGCGAGGATGGAGCTTGATCCCGGCCGCGCCGTTTGCCAGTGCGCGCTCGGCCTCCCCCAGCGGATCGGCGCGCGGATCGAGCCGACAGAAGGGCACGAGGCGCCCGTCCGAGCGCGCGGCCTCCTCGATGACCATGTCGTTGGCCGGTGGGTAGCCGCCCGGCTCGTGCATCGGGAACACAACGCCGCGCGCGTCCACGGCCGCGAGTCCTTCGTTCAGCTCGCTCGCGCTGCACCTGAATTCGTCCGGGTCGTTCTGCCCGATGTGCGTGTGTGCGTCGAAAAGATCGATCCCCGGCACCCCGGCTCGGAGCTGGGCAACGGAGCGCTGCATGAGCTCGTCGCCGAACACGAGACCAGCGTACCCAGCGCGGCACGATCAGCCGCAGGCGGCCGCGCCATACTCACGGCGATGGTGGAGCTCACCGCCGGCGAGCTGCAGGCCACGTTCGCCCCCGAGGTCGGGATGGTGGGCTGTTCACTGCGCCACCGCGGGGAGGAGCTGCTCGCCCAGCAGGGCGGCCTCGCCCAGTACGAGCGCAGCGGCTCGACCTTCGGCATCCCGCTGCTGCATCCGTGGGCCAACCGGCTCGGGGGCATGCGCTATGGGCAGGTAGAGCTCGACCCGGACCGCTCGCCGATCCGGCTGGACGAGCACGGCCTTCCGATTCACGGGCTCCTGAGCGCTTCCCCGCACTGGGAGGTGCTCTCCCGGCACGGCACCGGGTTCTCTGCCCGGTTTGCGTTTGACCGCCCCGAGCTGCTCCGCGCCTTCCCCTACCCGCACGAGCTCGACGTGGAGGTGACCCTCACGGCCACGGCCCTCGGGGTGAGCACGACGCTGCGTGCGGCAGGGGTCCTCCCGGTGCCCGTGTCGTTCGGCTATCACCCGTATCTCACCCTGCCAGGGGTGGCGCGCGAGGAGTGGTGGGTCGAGATGCCCGTGACCGAGCGGGCGGTGCTCGATGGGCAGGGGATACCCACTGGCGCCACCGACCCCGTGGCGCTCGAGCCGAGCCCGCTCGGGGAGCAGACCTTCGACGACCTGTTCCTTGACATACCGCTCGGCACTCGCTTTGCGCTCGCGGGTGGGGGGCGGCGGATCGAGGTGGTCTTCGAGGAGGGCTACCCGCTCGCCCAGGTGTTTGCGCCCGAAGGCCAGGACTTCATCTGCTTTGAGCCGATGACTGCGCCGACCAACGCCCTCGTAACCGGGGATGGTTTGCGCCGGGTCTCGCCGGGGGCTGAGTTCACCGCCGGCTTCTCCATAGCAGTGTCTGGCTGACGCGTGGGTCGGCCACGGCGTCCCACCCACGGAGCGGCGAAGGAATCGAACCTTCCAAGCGGGGGGCTGCCCCGCCCCAACGGCTTTGAAGGCCGCGCGGGCCACCAGACCCCTGCCGCTCCGATGGCGATGCTAGTGGCCCGTCCTCCATGGAGAGAGCCGGCAACCTCAACCAGGCAATCCGTGCTCGAGCGCTCCCTTCACCGCGGCGTCGACGGCGTTCAGCCGGTAGAGCGCCAGCGCCTCGGGTGACCGGAAGCGCCTGCCGGGCAGCGCGTCGGCCCCGTGGTGGCCGAGGATGCAGTGCGAGAGCGCCAGGAGCTTGTCCCGCGGGAAGCTTTCCAACCGGGAAACACGGTCGGTCACCAGCTGCTGGCCGAGCGCCAGATGGCCGAGCATCGCCCCCTCGTCGCTCAGCGCGATCTCAGCCCCGAGGGCGAACTCGCGCGTCTTCCCGGCGTCATGCAGGATCGCCGCCGTGATCAGGAGGTCTGAGTTCAGACGCGGATGAAGCGCGCACGCCTCGAGCGCCAGGGTGGCCACGGCGACCGTGTGCTCGAGCAGCCCGCCGAGATAGGCGTGATGCCCTCCGCGCGTGCAGGGCGCACCCCGCAGCGCTGCACGGAAGTCGGAGTCGGCCAGGAAGGAATCGAGCAGCCGCCTGAAGTCCGCGTCGTAGACCTCGCGTGACAGGTGTTCGAGGAAGCCGTCGAGCTCCTCCATGTCCCGGTAGGCGGCCGGGAGGAACTCGGCCGGATCAAGGCCGTCCTCCTCGGCGCGGCGGATCTCCCGCACGTCCACCTGCAGCTCGTCGCGATAGCGCTCGACCACTCCGGTGACCCGCACGAGGTCGCCACGCTCGAACTGCCCGGCCAGGAAGTCGGCGTTACGGAAAGCGCGCCCAGGGATGGCCCCGCTGCGGTCGCGCAGCTCGAGCGCGAGGTAGGCCGAGCCGCTGCGGGCCGTCAGCCGGTCCTTGCGCGAGCACGCGAAGACCCCGTCCACCTCGCCGCCGGCGCGCAACTCGGCCACGGTCGTGCGCTGGAAGGTCGTGCTGTCCACGAGCTCATCTTGGTAGCCCGGCCGGACTGATGGCGCGCTCCTATACCGTGAGGGAGGTGAGCGACCTTGTGTGGAGTGAGCGTCCGACCCTGCGCCGTCCGGTGATGGTCGCGGCGTTCCATGGCTGGAACGACGCGGGCGATGCAGCCTCGGCGGCCATCGACTTCATTCGCGCCCAGCACGAGCCGGCCGAGGTGGCCAGGATCGACCCCGAGGAGTTCATCGACTTCACGGCGGTGCGCCCCACGATCAAGCTGGTCGACGGCCGCACGCGGGAGATCGACTGGCCAGACACCGTCCTGTCCGCAACGAAGGTGCCTGGCGCGGAGGGCGACCTCGTGATCCTCCAGGGAGTCGAGCCGGCGCTGCGCTGGCGGCGCTATAGCCAGGCCATCGTGGAGGCGGCAAGGGAGCTCGACGTGCGGATGGTCATCACGCTCGGCGCCCTGCTGGCAGACGTGCCGCACACGCGGCCGGTATCGGTCACGGGCATCGCCTCGGAGGCCTCGCTGGTGGATCGGCTCGGGTTCGAGGCCACGAGCTACGAGGGCCCCACCGGCATCACCGGCGTCCTGCACCACGCCTGTGCGGCGGCTGGTCTGCCGTCGGTGAGCCTGTGGGCCTCCGTGCCTCACTACGTGGCCGCGGCGCCGAACCCGAAGGTCGCGCTCGCGCTCGTGCGGGCCTTCGAAGGGGCTGCCGGGGTGATGATCGACGCGGCCGAGCTCGAATCCGCCGCGGAGGACTACGAGCGGCAGGTCAGCGCCGCCGTGGCCACCGACCCGGAGGTGACGGCCTTCGTGGAAAGGCTGGAGTCCGCGATGGATGAGGCAAGCGATGGGCAGCCGCCTGAGAACCTGCCCTCCGCGGACATGATCGCGCGGGACTTCCAGCGCTTCCTTCGTCAGCGCGGGCCCGGCGAGGAGCCCTAGCGGACAGGACTGGCGGTCTACTTCTCTGCCGCGGGGCAGATGATCCGGTAGTCGCAGAAGGGGCAGATCTCAGGAGATGGCGTCGGCTGGAAGTCCTGACGCATGATGCCGTCCCCGATCGCGGCGATCGTGGCGCGCACCCTCTCCAGCTGCTCCTCGGAGTGCTCGACCGGCACCTTCTCCCCGGTCATCACGTAGAAGTAGCTCTGGGCGGAGGTCTCGAGCCCCCACGACTCCCGCGCCCCCATCTGGTAGACCGAGAGCTGCACGTCCTCTCGCAGCTGCTGCTCGGTTCTGGCCTTGCCGGTCTTGTAGTCGATCAGCTCGTAGCTGCCGTCCACCCGGCGGTCCACCCGATCCACCCTCCCGCGCACCAGGTGCGCTCCGAGCCGGAACGAGAAGCCACGCTCGAACCAGACCGGCTCGCTCTCCTCGTCACGCACTCGCTCCCAGTAGCGCTCGAGCGCGTCCAGGGCACGCTCGCGGAACTGCAGCTCGTCGTCGGTCTCGCCGAACCCGGAGCGCCGCCAGGAGAGCTCGAAGAGGTCGAACAGCTCCTGCCGGGTGCCACCGGTGTGCTGGTGGAAGCGCTCGAGGACCTGATGCAGGGCAATACCGAAGCGCTGGTTGATCGTCGGCTCCTGGGGGATCCTGAAGACCCGCGCGAACTTGTACTTGAGCGGGCAGATCCGGTAGGTCTCGATGTCCGACGCCGAGAGCATCAGCCCGTCCCCGCGGCGGGGGATGAAGGGGTCGAGCGATGGCTCGGAGCCGGCCGCCCCCGATGCCGGCCGCCGCTCGGGGTCCCGCCCGGCGTCGCGCAGCCAGCCGTCCAACGCCGAGGCGGCCAGGATCTCCCGCTGCTCCGGCGTCGCGCCCTGGGCGAGCAGCTGGTTCACCTCTTCGATCGCCTCGTCGAGCGCCTGACCGGTCTTCGAGCGTTCGATCACGGCGGCCACCTTGACGAGCTCGAGGAAGCTCGCCACCGCGCTCGACACGTCCACCGCGGTGTCGAGACGCATCTCACCGAGCCGACCACCCACCCGTGCGACCGTGTCCAGCAGCTCGTCGCGCATGATCCGGAAGGTCGAGTGAAGGCCCTCGGCGGCCCCGAAGAGCTCCTCCTCGACCGCCTCCTCGTCAGTGCCCGTGGCAGCGCATGCCTCCGCCACGAAAGGCGAGGGCCGCTCCGGTCCTCCGTCCGCGGCCTCGCCCTCGGCCCAGGCGAGCACGAGCCCCTCGCGAGCCCTCGTCATGGCCACGTGAAGCAGGCGGCGCATCCGGGGCTCCGCGAAGCCGGCGGCGGGAAGGCGCTCCTTCAAGAGCGCGTCGGGCACTCCGTCGGCCGCTGTGCCCTGCTCGCCGGGGGCCATCCGCGCGGCCGAGACCCCCAGGACGAAGACATGGTCGAACTCGCAGCCCTTGAGATCGTGGGCGCCCATCACGCGCACGGAGGGTGTGAGAAGCGGGGAATCAGCCTCCGCCTCGGGAAGCCGGGAGTCGGCGATCGCCTTCAGGTAGCGCGCGAAGTCGCGTGGCGTGGCCTGGGGTTCGCGTCGCATGAACGCCGTCGCCAGCTCCGGCAGCCGCGCTATGTTGCGCAGGCGCTCGACGGTGTCGGCCTGCGTGGCGAAGACCTGCTGGCGGCGTATTCCCACCCGCTCGATCAAACGCAGCACGAACGCGTCCGGCCTGCGGTTTTCGAAGGCTCCCAACGCGGCGCGGTAGAGGCGGAGGAAGGCCTGCGCGCGGTCGCGGCCCTCCGGGGACAGCTGTGGCCCGTCGAGCGCGGCCGCCACCGCCGCCGGAATGTCCAGCTTGCGCCGCCGGGCGAGCTGCGTGAGACGCGCGATGTCTACCGAGTGCAGGGCCACGGGAGGGCGCGAGAGCGCCCGCACGGCCGCGCCCGAGTCACCCGGATCGGCGAGCAGCCGAAGCCAGGCCAGCACGTCGCGCACCTCAGCGCGTGCGAAGAACGCCCCCGAGCCCGTGAGCCTGAAGGGCACCGCGCGCTCCTCCAGCGCGGCGCCTACCGCGGTGCCGTCGTCCTTGACCGACTGCACCACCACGCCGATCCCGTCGGGAGCCACTCCCGCGGAGATGAGCCGATCGACCTCCGCCGCCACCGCCTGCGCCTGTGCCCGCTCGGAGGCACAGCGCCAGAAGCGGACCTCGCCCCCCTCCCGGGCGGAGAGGCCTCCGTCGCCCTTCCCGTCGAGGACCGCAGCTGCCACGGCGAGAATTCGCCGGCGGCAGCGGCGACTCTCCTCGAGCCGCACCATCTCAGCTTCCGGAAACGCCTCCCGGAAGTCATGGAGGTTCTTCTCCGAGGCGCCGCGGAAGCGGTCGATGGACTGCCGCGGGTCGCCCGCCACGGTGATCTGCCGCCCTCTCTCGCAGAGCAGCGCAAGCACCATGCCCTGGGCGAAGCTGGTGTCGTGGTGTTCGTCGACCAGCACGTGGCGAAAGCGGCTCGTCACCCGCTCGCGCACCTGTGGCTTCTCGTGCAACAACCTGAACGTGCGCAGCAGGAGATCCCCGAAGTCGAGCGCCCCTCGCTCGGACAGGAGCCGCTCGTGATCTGCGTACACGCCCGCGAACTCGAGCTCGCGGGCCCGCCGGGCTCGCTGCGCGTCGTCGGCTTCGTGCGCTTCGGCCGCCCCCTGCTCGACGTGTGACTGGAGCTCCGGCGGGGAGATCATCTCTTCCTTCAGCATGTCGATACGCGACACGAAGCTCGCGAGGAGTGGCGCCGGGTTCCCGCGGATCTCGTGGTGGCGCAGCTGCAGTTCGTCGATCCGGTCAAGGAGCAGCGCCACCCGGTCGGCGGGCGTGACAGGCACGAACGCTGGGTCGAGCCCCGCCTCGAGCGCCTCGTCGCGGAGGAGACGGGCGCATAACGAGCGGAAGGTGCCCGAGTGAAGCTCCTCGTAGGGCGGGTCCACCAGCTCTTCGAGCGCCTGGCGCATTCGGTTGGCAGCTTGCGGCGAGAAGGAGATCGCCAGCACCGACTCGGCCTCCACTCCCTGCTCGACGAGCCACCCGAACCGCCGCGTGAGCACGTGCGTCTTGCCCGTGCCCGCCCCCCCCACCACCATCAGCGGTCCCTCGGGGTGCGTGACCGCTGCGAGCTGCGAGCGGGTCAGACCGTCGATGGAGCTCGGCACCCCGCCCATGGTAAGAGCCGGGGGGCTCTCGCCCCCCGGAGCCCCCGCGCCCCTTCACCTACGGCGTTCGCGGGGGCACGCCGCCGGGCTCGTGGCGTTTGCCATTTTCCACCGCCGGGTATCTCTCCTGGACCTTCAAGGAAGAGGAGAGACGTTGCTTATCGGAGCTGTAATCGTCATCTGCATCGTGCTGGTGGTGCTCGCCTTCGTGGCGCCCCGGCTGTCGCGCCATCCCCAGCGCGGAGTAGACAAGACCATGGGGGCTGGGCAGCGCGCCGGTGGAAAGCTGCCCGGGTTCCTCGGGCGCTGGGCGGAGAAGCCGTTCAGATCCTCGCGCAAGGCCACCAACAAGAGTGCTTCCGCCGGCCGGCGCGGTCGTGGCAAGCTGCCCGGCTAGCCCCCTCGCGGGACCTCGCTAGCGGCGGTAGCCGAAGGTGGTGGTGTAGGTCGCCGCCACGGGGGCGTCGTTGCCGGGAGCGTGGAAGACCACTCCGATTCCGATCTCGCGGAAACGCCGGTTGAGAATGTTGCGCCGGTGGCCGGGGCTGTTCATCCAGCCGATCACCGTCTCGCGTGGGGTGCTTCGGGCGCCGGTGCCCCAGGCCAGGTTCTCGCCCACGCTCCAGCTGCGGACGGCGCCGAGGTAGCCCGTCGAGGTGAGCCTGTCCACCACGTCG
>JACCUO010000027.1 GCA_013811765.1 Thermoleophilaceae bacterium
TCGCGGGTGCCCTGTTGGTCGGCCTGCTCGGCAACGCCGCATTCGGACTCTGGTGGCTCGACCCGGTGGCCGCCCTCGTCATCGCCGCAGTTGCCGTGGGCGAGGGACTCTCGGCGTGGCGCGGCGACGGCTGCTGCGCGGGCCCCTGAGCCAAACCATCCTGCCGATCCCGGTCGCCCGCTTGGTAACGGTGACGTCGCGGCGCAGCTTTCGCCTACGTGGCCTCCGGCGCGCGCGGCTACTTGGTGTGGGACTTCCCGCGCGGGCCGTCGGACTTGTTGAGCGCCACCATCTGCCGCAGCTCAGAGGCCCGCTGGGAGGCCGCCCGCTCGCGCTCGTGCTCCTGGCGATCCTTGCGCCCGGCCTTCGTGGTCTCTGCGTTGCGTTGTGCAAGACCCTCGATGTGCGCCTTCCACGCCGAGCCGTCGGGCTTGGGGGTCTTTGGCTGGTCCGCCTTGTCGCTCATGGACTTTTCCTTCGGTACCCCCAAAGTTCCTGACCACAGAAGGATGCAGGGGGCGTGGGCACCCGGCGGTGGCACGTCTACACGGATGGTACGCCCTTGCCCTGCTGGAAGCGGCTGTCGAAGGCCTGACGCCGGGCGATTGATGGTAGGTCGTGGGCGCGTTCGGGGCCCGCCCGCGGTAGCCGATGAGTGTGTTAGGCGCCCCTAACTCCTGCTACCGTATTTTGAGTGGCGCGGGAAGTGAGGCGAAAGAAGAAGTGCTGCGGCTCCACGCCGCGGTGCAAGCGTTGTGCGGTCGTGCTCAAGCGCCTCACCAAAGCCGGCTTCGCCGAGCGCCACAGCCGAAATCTCTACGTCGTGGAGCACGTTCCAAAGAAGCAGATGAAGAAGTCCCGCGCGCGCTGACGTCCTAAGCCACGACGCGCAGGTGCCGGAACGGCCGGCCGCGAAGCTCGCGCACGACCGCGGCCACCATCGGCTCCTCGTCCCGAACCTGCCCGTCGGTCACCGCGTCGATCAGTGCGCGCTTTCGCTGGAGCAGTGCCACCATCGTCTCGTCGATCGTGTTCGGCGCCAGCAGGTACCACGCCGTCACCGCGCTCTCCTGACCGATCCGGTGCAAGCGGTCCTCAGCCTGGTCATGGCGCGCGGGGGTCCAATCCAGCTCGAGGAAGGCGACGTTTGATGCACGCGTAAGCGTGAGGCCCTGCGAGGCAGCCTTGATCGAGCAGACGATCAGCTGCGGACCGTCCTCGCGCTGGAACGCGTCGACTGCATCCTGTCGGCGCCTGCCCGAGTCCGCGCCGAGGATGTGCGCGGCTTCAGGGAAGCGCTCGACGAGCGCGCGCTGGATGTCGATGTGCTCCGCGAACACCACCAGCGGCTCGCCCGATGCGAGGAAGTCCCCGATCCAGGCAAGCGCCGTCGGCAACTTTCCGCGAGCAGCCAGCTGCCTGAGCTGGTTCAGGCGGACGAGCTGTTCGGCGCGCAGCGCGGCGGCCACCTTGGCATCGATCGTCTTCAGGTCGAGCGGAAGGGTCTGAAGCCACGCGATCACATCCTCCTCCGCCAACCGGTAGTCATGCTCGTTCGAGAGCAGGACAGGCACGGTCTCCTGCCGCTTGGCGGGGAGCTGAGGCAGCACCTGCTGCTTCGTGCGGCGCACGTAGCAGCGGGCGCGCAGGTTCCAGTGCAGCCGGTCGTCGCTGCCCGCGGTGCGGAAACGACGGGAGAGGCGGGCACCGGAGCCGAACTCGTGCAGCCTGCCAAGCACTCGCAGCTGGGCGATCAGCTCGTCAGCGCGGTTGAGGATCGGGGTGCCGGTGAGCGCGAGGCGCAGGGCGCCGTCCGGGAGCCCGGAGGCAAGCTCCACGGCGACCTTCGTTCGCCGGGCGCGCGGGTTCTTGACGTAGTGGGACTCGTCGAGCACGAACGCCTTGAGGCCCCGGCGGCCGAGCGCACCGGAGTGTGCCTCGAGGATGTCGTAATTTAGGATGAGGATGTCGGCGGCTTGGGTTTCGCGGCTCCAAGAGCTGCCGGTTCGCCCCTCGAGGACCGCCGTTGTCCGGCCCGGCAGCCACTTGTGGCTTTCCCGCTCCCAGGTGAGCTTCATGCTCGCCGGGCACACCACCGCAGCCGGAAAGGCGCCGTCGGCCTCGAGCGCGGCGAGTGCCTGGACCGTCTTGCCGAGCCCCTGCTCGTCGGCGATGAACGTACGCCGCCGTTCGAGGGCATAGCGCACCCCGGCCCGTTGGAAGGGGTGCAGCTCGCCGCCGAGCTCGAGGCCGTCCAGCTCGGCGTCTTCGGCGTGGGAAAGCGCAACCGTGGTGGCAGCCCGATCGTGCTCGACGAGAAGCTCCGCGAGGACCTCGCGGGCGGAGTCCTCGACCTCGACCTCGGGGTGCTCGGCGGTGAAGGCGCTGACCGCGTGAGCCAGCGCGGGGTCGGCGGGCACCTCCACGCCCCATGCGGCCGCACGGTTGAAAAAGCGCCCGTGGCGCGCGACGGAGCTCGCCTCCGGCAAGCGCCTGAAGGCCTGAGCCGGCGCCGGGTCCCAGCGTGTGCTGATCGCGAGCTGTGGCTCACCGTCCAGGTCGGACTCGAGCGAGAGCCGCGCAGGTGCGGGCCGGTGTCCTCGCACCAGCTCTTGAACGCTCGCGCGCGCAAGGTCGTCGAAGTCCGCGCCCTCCAGGCCACGGAGCTCCGCGGCGTTCTCGGGGCTGAATGGGACGAGTTGGCGGTCCTCGGCCTCGGCCGCCCGCCCCCCCGGTAGGTCCGCGGGGGGCTCGCCCGAGAGCGTACGAACGACGAACACCCCGCGGCCGTCAACCGCAGCCACCGACACGATGGCGCGCCAGCGATCGGAGTCGCCCATCCAGGCCAGGACGGCCGGGTCCGGAACGAGCTCTGGAAAGCGCGCGAGAAGCTCGGCCACGGCCTTTGCCGCGAGTGGATCGGCGGGGACCCGCCAGTGCTTCCGCTGCCAGTCGAACCAGCGGCGGGGGAGCCGCTTGACGGCCGCGTTCAGCTCGACATCGATCGGGAACGCGAACACGAGCTCGGGCTCCCGAGGGTCATCGGTGCGCAGCCAGACGCGGCCCGCGCCGGGCGTCTCCTCGTTTGGGGCCGAGTCCGAGGTCAAGCCAACGAAGACTAGAGAACGCCCGAGCCATCTCCGCCCAACCCTCTGTCGCCTGTCTCGGGCCGCACGAGGCAGCGGAGTTCGAGTAGCTCAATCCCCGGCGGGCCGAGCCCCGGACGAAGCGCGCGGCTTGGGCAGCCGCGTGGGAGCCCCGGAAACGCGGATCAGCCCCTGGTGGAGCTCGAGTGACGGGTCATCGGAGCCGTTACGCGCGACCGGCAGAACGAACGCACCGTCCTCGGGAGACACTGAGGACGGGATGTCGAAGGCGGTGTGGGCCTCGAGGATGCCTCCCGGCGGCAGGGGAAGCTCCCGCGAGCGGGGTAGCAGGAAGGCGGCCTCTGGATATTCTGGCACCGTCCTCCCGGCGACGCTCAGCTGGGGTTGCAGGAAGCGGATTGGATGCGAGCTCGTGTTGACCACGCGGTACGCAACGATCAAAAAGCGCCCGTCGGGAACCAGCGGCGCAAGGCCGGGGCTGGTCAGCTTGGCGGCGGATTCGACCCCGAGGACGCGAGCCTCCAGAGCCGGGGTCGAGAGCTCGTCATCGGCGTCGACGAAGGTCCGCGGGATTCCCCTCACGCTGCACTCTCCGGTATCGCCCTCCTCGGGGTCCAGCCCCACGTCGCTGCAGGGCCGCTCGGCCGACTCCAGCACCGAGGCCTTCCCGCCGGAGGCGGCTTCGACCGCCCGCTCCAGGCGGTCCCACTGCACCGTAGTGCGCTTGGCGGGCCGGCCGATCCACCTGAGCACCAGCTTCGGCCCAAACGGCTTGACCGCCGTGAAGCTGTTGCCGGCAGGTTGCCAGTAGATGCCGTCTCCGTCTGGGCGGCCGCGCCCGAGGAGCCTCTTGCGGCTGTCCTCGTCCCGGGTCCAGAGCAGAGCGTAGGCACCGAAGCGGGCGAAGCGGCTCGGCTTGAGCGGGACCTCGAGGCGGATCCCGGAGATGTCGCCCTCCACGGGCTTGAGTGGAATCCCGGTGAACCGCTCGAACTGCTTGACGAACTCCGCGGGTGACTCCGCCGGGGCGGCGTCGGCCAGGTCCGATCCTCCGGATCGCTCGGGGCTCCCGGGGCCCCCGCTCCCCCCCGGACCCTCGTTGCCATCCCCTCCGCAGCCGGCGAATGCCAGGGCGGCAAGCATCGTCACGAGGCGCACCGCGTGGCGGGGACTCGATCGCCGGGGACTCACCAACGGCACGTTATAGCGCCCCGTCGACCGCGTGCCGCAGCTGCGCGTCCGAGCCGCCGGGTTGAACTCTGACTCGGGCGGCCCGGTGGGTTCAGTTCGGCGGGGACGGGGTGCCCTACCGCCCGCCTGGGGAGCGACCGGTGGGGCCGGGCGAGTCGACTGATTGAGGGATCGGTCTGCCAGGAGCCTCCTCGGATCGGCCCGGCGCACCACCGATGGGTATGCCCGGCTGGGCCGGGCGACGCGGCGCCTCCCCCGAGCGACCGGGGCTTGCGGGGGGAGCGGCGCTACGCCGCGTCGGCCCCGTCGGTCCCGTCGGCAGATGACCTGGGCCCCCCGCCGCCGGCGTCGATGCCGCGGGACGCTCTGACCGCGCCGAGAGACCGGCGTCGGCGTCACGCCTGGGCCTGCTCCGAGTCCCCGCTGGATGCGTTCGCGTCGCCTGATCGGCCTTGGTTCGCGTCGCCTGATCGGCCTTGGCGGGGGGCTTTCCCTTCGGCGCGCTGCCGTCGCCGCCTGTGTCACGCGCCGTGGCTGTCGCCGGGGCGGTCTTCTCCGCGCCCGCGTCGCCCTCGTCACGCAGAAGATAGGAACCGCCGGCCGCCAGGGCTCTGCCGCCGATGGCCAGCGTCAGGAGAAGCGACGCGAGCCTGCGCGAGCGCAGGCTTGTCGCAAGGCCCCCGGCCCCACCGCGAACCGTGTTGCGCATCTTTCCGGCCGAGTGCACCAGTGCGTCCACCACCTCGGGGTCGAACTGGGAGCCCGCACTACGTTTCACCTCGTCCAGCGCAGCATCCGCATTTCGCCCTCGACGGTAGGGGCGATCCGATCGAATAGCGTGGAACGCGTCGGCGCAGAAGACGATGCGACTCGCGAGCGGGATCTGCTCGCCCGCCAGCCCATCGGGGTACCCGGCGCCGTCCCACCGCTCGTGGCTGTGGCGAACCAGCCGTGCAACCTCGTGCAACTCCGGCACGGACTGAACGATCTGCTGTCCCGCGACGGTGTGCTCCCGGATC
>JACCUO010000034.1 GCA_013811765.1 Thermoleophilaceae bacterium
TCGGTGCCGATGTAGTTGTGCCCGAGGCTGAGCGCCTCGCGCAGCGCGAGCTCGAGCACCTTCTTCGCGCGCGGGGTGAACGGGATCTGACCCGAGGTGACCTCCTCGCCGGAGCCCACGATCCGCACCACCTGCGCGCGCACACGCTCGACGGTGATGTCGAGCGACTCGAGCACACGCGCGGCAAGGCCCTCCTCCTCGCGCAACAGGCCGAGCAGGATGTGCTCGGTGCCGATGTAGTTGTGCTTGAGGATGCGGGCCTCGTCCTGGGCGAGGACTACGACCTGGCGGGCCCGTTCTGTGAAGCGCTCGAACACTGCTCTGGCGATCCTTCTATGTCGGGGTCTTGCGGGACACGGATGCCCGTCCGACTCCTTTTCCACTCTTCGGCATGTATGCCTGAGAGGAGGAGGGCGCCGGTCTGGGTACTCGGCCTGGGGCCAAGTCTACCAACGCCCTGCGGTCGGGTTACCGCTGTCCCCGGCTCAGCGCATCGTCGGGAAGAGCACGACCTCTCGGATGGAGCTGCGCCCGGCCATCAGCATCACGAGCCGGTCGATGCCCACTCCGATGCCCCCTGTCGGCGGCATCCCCTGCTCCAGCGCCCGCACGTAGTCCTCGTCATAAGGCTGGGACTCCTTCTCCCCCTGGGCGCTCAACCGGGCCTGCTCCTCGAAGCGTGCGCGCTGCTCGTCGGGGTCGTTGAGCTCGGTGAAGGCGTTGGCGAACTCCATTCCCCCTGCAAAGCACTCGAAACGCTCGACGAGGCCGGGCTCGGAGCGGTGCGCCTTCGCAAACGGCGAGAGCTCCACCGGGTAGTCCAGGATGAAGGTGGGTTGGGCGAGCTTTGGCTCCACGTGCTTGGACAGGAGATCGTCCACAAGGCGCGGCCAGGTCTCCGTGGAGTCGAGCTCGATGCCCTGCCCGGCGGCGGCCGCGAGGAGGCTCCCCCGGTCGCGTGCGGCCAGCACGTCCACGCCCGTCTCCTTCAGGATCGCGTCCCTCAGTGTGACGCGCCTCCACGGGGTGGCGAAGTCGATCTCCCCCTCATAGCCGACCTCCGTCGCCACGTAGGCCACCAGCTGCTCCAGCTCCGAGGCGATGTCCGTGTAATCGGCGTAGGCCTCGTAGAACTCGAGCATCGTGAACTCCGGATTGTGCTTGGGGGAGAGCCCCTCGTTGCGGAAGTCCTTGCCCAGCTCGTACACCCGTTCGAGTCCTCCCACGATCAGCCGCTTGAGGTAGAGCTCGGTGGCGATCCGCAGGTAGAGGTCACGGCCCAGCGAGTTGTGATGGGTGGTGAAGGGCCGCGCCAGAGCGCCGCCGTAGAGCGGCTGCAGCACGGGTGTCTCGACCTCGAGAAAGCCCCGCGCGTCGAGCCAACGGCGGATCGCCGCGACCACCTTGGAGCGCAGGATGAAGAGCGCCCGGCTCTCCTCGTTTGCCATCAGGTCGAGCTCGCGCCGACGGTACCGGGTCTCCACGTCCTCGAGCCCGTGGAACTTCTCCGGGGGCGGGAGGAGCGACTTCGCGAGCAGCGTCCAGCCGGTGGCCTTCAGCGAAAGCTCGCCGCGGCGGGACTTGAAGGCCGTCCCGTCCACGCCGACCAGATCGCCGAGGTCGAGCCCGAGCAGGTCCTCGAACCCATCCTGCCCCAGCACGTCGAGCCGGGCATGCACCTGAATCCGCCCGGACCGGTCCACAACGTCGAGGAACGCCGCCTTCCCATGGCCGCGGCGGGCTGCCAGGCGACCGGCCACCCGGTGGACGGCCTCGGTGTCCTCACCGGCCTCCAGACCGGCGTGGGCCTCGTGGACGACGGAGATGGGTCCAACGCCGGGAAAAGCATGGGGAAACGGTTCAACGCCGCGTTCGCGCAGCCGCTGGAGCTTGCCCCGACGATCTTCATCCATAGCCGAACCCTATGCGGCGGTACCTGACGGCGGCTGGCGAGCCGTGGCGGAGGGTTTGCAGCCGCCAGGCGCCGTCAGGGCGTCAGGCGGCTTCTATCTTCGTGATCTTCAGCTTGCGCGCGGGACCCCGCGGCACCGGGACCGACACGATCTCGCCCCGCTTGTGGCCCATCAGGGCCTTCCCGACGGGCGACTCGTTGGAGAGCTTCTGGCCGGAGGGGTCGGCCTCTGCGGACCCGACGATCATGAACTTGTTGGACTTCTCGGTCTTCTGGTCCTTCACGTGGACGATCACGCCCACCGTGACGGCCTCGGTGCTCACGTCCGTCGAGTCGATCACCCGGGCGTTGCGCAGCTTGTCGGCGAGGTCGGAGATCTGCTTCTCGAGCATCGCCTGCTCGTTCTTGGCGTCGTCGTACTCGGAGTTCTCCGAGATGTCCCCGAACTCGCGCGCCTCCTTGATTCGGTCGGCGACCTCGCGCCGGCGCACGGTGGAGAGGTGGTCGATCTTGACCTTGAGATCCTCGAGGCCCTCGGGTGTCAGAAGTGTCTCTCGTGGCATAGAAAACCCCCCCGCACGCCTGCAGCGAGCCGCGGAGGGACGCGGCAGTGTAGCAACCGCTTGATCGGGGATGATCAGGCCGCGGCGGGAGCTGCAACGACCCCCGGCACCTCTCGAAGGGCGTCTCGCGCGTCCGCGGTGGTGGGCGCGCCCACGAGGCGCTGCTGGAGGGGCTTGGGAAGCTCCAGCCGATCCGCGTACCACGGGTAGAACTTGCGCAGGTAGCGTCCGGCGCGCTCGGCGCCGAGGTGCTCCTCACAGCAGTCGATGACCCAGAGCAACTCCTCGACCACCTCGCCAGCGCCGGGCTCGCCCTCGCGCAGCCCGAGCAGGCGCTCGAAACGCCACGGGTTCCCAAGTGAGCCCCTGGCCAGCATCACCGCCTCCGCACCGCTCTGAGTAAGTGCCTCGAGCGGCCGCTCGTCGGACAGCAGGCCTCCCGAGACCACGACGGGCACCTCCAGGGCCTCGACCAGGTCCGCGGCGAGAGCGTAGTCCGGCCGTCCCTTGTGCTGCTGGGAGGCGTGGCGCGGGTGAAAGGAGATGCCCGCCACCCCTGCCTCTTCCACGAGCCGGCGCGCCAGCACGATGCCGCTGCGGTCGCCGGGGCGCTGGCCGGGCCGTAGCTTGACGGTTACCGGCAGGCCGCCCCCCTCGGCGGCTCCCCGCGCGATCGCCACAGCGCGATCGGGGTCATCGAGCAGGGCTGCTCCCGCGCCCGTTTTGCATACCTTGCGGACGGGGCAGCCCATGTTCAGGTCGATGATGTCCGCCCCCGCCGCGGCCACGATCTCCGCGGCCTCGCGCATCACGTCGGCGTCGTGACCGAAGAGCTGCATCGAGACGGGGTGCTCGTCGGGGTGGATGCGGAGAAACTCGCGCACGGTGCGCTCGTTGCCGTGCTTGAGCCCGAAGCTCGAGACCATCTCGGAGACCACCAGGCCGGCGCCGTGACGCTTGGCCTG
>JACCUO010000036.1 GCA_013811765.1 Thermoleophilaceae bacterium
GGGCGGCGCTCGAGTTGGCCGAGCGCGCGCTCTACATGCGCCGCGCCGCCCAGGTGATCATCGACTCCCTCGAGGTCCTGACCACCCTTTTGACCCGCGAGCAGGGCAAGCCGCGCACCGAGTCCTATGTGATGGAGCTGGTCCCGACGATCGACGCGCTCCACTGGATCGCCGACGCCGGCCCGGAGATCCTGGCAGACGAGCGCCCCTCCCTGCCGATCTGGCTGAAGCAGAAGCGCTCCAGGTTCTCCTATGAGCCGCTTGGCGTGGTGGCCGTGATCTCGCCCTGGAATTACCCCTGGTCGATCCCGTTCTCCGAGGTGGCGATCGCCCTGATGTGCGGCAACGGCGTGGTGCTCAAGCCGGCCTCGCTGACGCCGCTGATCGGCCAGCGCATCCAGGAGGTATTCGAGCGCGCGGGCCTCCCCGAGGGCCTCGTGCGCACCGTCCACGGCGGCGGGGCGGTCGGGCAGGCGCTCGTGGAGTCGAGCGCCGCCAAGGTCTTCTTCACGGGCTCGGTGGAGGTAGGCCGACAGGTGGGGGTGGCGTGCGCGGAGCGGATGAAGGGGTCCGTGCTCGAGCTGGGCGGCAAGGATCCGATGCTCGTGCTCTCCGATGCCAATCTGCCGAACGCCGTCTCCGGGGCGCTCTGGGGCGGCTTTGCCAACGCCGGCCAGACCTGCTCGGGGATCGAACGCATCTACGTGATGCGCGACGTCGCCGAGCGTTTCACCGAGGAGCTCGTGCGGGGCGCCGCCGCGCTGCGCGTAGGGGACCCGCTCGATCCCACCACCGAGATCGGCCCGATGGTCTCGCGCGAGCAGTTCGAGCTGGTTTCAGAGCTGGTGGACGACGCCGTCGCGGGCGGCGCCGAGCTGCGCTGTGGCGGCCCGCTCGACGGTCGGGGCGCGGACTACTTCGCCCCCGCCGTCCTCACCGGCGTCACCCATGACATGCGGATCATGAACGAGGAGATCTTCGGACCCGTGCTGCCCGTGCTCGCGGTGGACTCCGAGGACGAGGCCATCGCCCTGGCCAACGACTCGGAGTTCGGCTTGGGCGCGTCGGTCTGGACGCTCGACCGCGCCCGTGGCGACCGCATCGCGCACAGGCTGGAGGCGGGGATGGCGTGGGTGAACGACCACATGTACTCCCACGCGGCGTGCTCCTGCTCCTGGGGCGGAGTCAAGGACTCCGGCCTCGGGCGCTCGCACTCGAAGTTCGGCTTCTACGAGTGCGTGAACATCAAGCTCCTCTCGTGGGAGCCCTCCCGAACACGGAACTTCTTCTGGCATCCGTACGACGAGTCGCTCGGCAAGGCGATGCATGCGGCGGCGCAGCTCCTCTACGGGCGCGACTCGGAGAGGATGGGCGCACTGAGGAGAGGCGCCCCCTCGCTCGCCAGGCTCGCCCGCAAGACCCTGGGAGGCGCCTTCAAAAGGTGAGCGCTCCTCCCCCGCTCGCGGCCGAGGTCGCGGAGGCTCGCTGGTATCACGGCATGGAGCTACCGGGCGGCATCGTGACCCCCGGTGACTACGACCTGCCCGACACCGCCCGGCGGATCCCCCTGCCGCGCTCGCTCGCCGGAATGCGCTGTCTCGACGTGGGCACGCGCGACGGGTTCTGGGCCTTCGAGATGGAGCGCCGGGGGGCCGCGGAGGTGCTGGCAATCGACGTCGAGGACCCGGGCTTGATCGACTTCCCCCTCCCCCGCCCGGCGATCGAGGATGCCGGCGTGGAGAACCTGGAGCGGCGCAACCTGGCCTTTTCCGTGGCCCACAGGGCCTTGGGGTCAAAGGTGCAACGGCGGCTGATCTCCGTCTACGACCTCGCGGCCGAGGAGATAGGCGACTTCGACTTCGCCTTCATCGGAACGATCCTGCTGCACCTGCGCAACCCCGTGGACGCCCTTGCGGCGGTGCGCGGAGTCCTTCGCCCCGCCGCCCGGATGATGAGCAACGACGCCATCTCGATCCCGCTCACGCTCCTGCGGCCAGGTGAGCCCGCGGCCGAGGTGGCGATGGAGCCTGATCGCCCCTTCTGGTACGTGCCCAACCTGGCCGGGCGCGGGCGGATGGTGGAGGCGGCGGGGTTTCAGGTTGAGTCCTCGGGAGGGCCCTACCTGATGCGCTATGGCGCCGGCTGGCAGCACCCGGCACCGCCCAGGAAGCCGAGGCGCCCGGGGATGATGGTGCAGCGCCTGGTGCTCCGGCGGGGGGCGCCGCACAGCTGGCTGATCGCGCGCCCGCGGGGGGGCACGTGACGAGGCTCGCCCTGTCCCCGAGCGCTCATGCGCGAACCGGCGAAGGGGTTTGGCGGCCTCCCCGGGGGCGAAAGGGCGCTGCGGCAGGGCTAGAGTTGGTGTGCCAGATGACGACGACCTTCACACGGATGACAGCCGAGCAGTACTTCGCGGCCAGCACCGAGGGCGACCGGAGGCAGCTCGTCGACGGAGTGATGGTCGTGAATGAGCCCGGTGTCCGTCACGCGATGGCACAGATGGTGCTCCTGACCACGCTCGGCATCTGGACCCGCGGCGGGGAGGGCCGCGGCGCTGCCCTGCCTCCCGTCGATGTCCAGATGACCGACCGGGACGTCTACGGGCCCGATGTGGTGTGGTTCCGCGAGGGCCGTGTGCCACCGGATCGCGACGCCGCACCACCGCATATCCCGGACCTGGCGGCGGAGGTGCGCTCTCCGGGCACCTGGCGGCACGATGTCGGCCGGAAGAAGAGCGTCTACGAGAACCACGGCCTGCCCGAGCTCTGGCTGGTGGACACCGCGGCGAAGGTTGTGCTCGTCTACCGCCGCGCCGCACCGGGCTCGGTGGTGTTCGACGTGGAGCTCGAGCTAGGTCCCGGGGCACTCCTGACCTCACCTCTCCTCCCGGGATTCTCGCTCGATCTCATCGAGTTGTTCGGCCCGCCCGGCTGAGTGTGGCTCATTCACGACCGCAGCCCCGCTCTCCCCTCCCTCGTCCCTAACCGTCTCGGGGTGGTCCTCCGGCTGCTGCGCCGAGGCGGTCAAGGGAGCGGCGTAGCAGCCGCGAGACGTGCATCTGGGAGAGGCCGACCTGTTCGGCGATCTCGGACTGGGTGAGGTCGTCGATGAAGCGCAGCTTGAGAATCGTGCGCTCACGCACCGGGAGCGCACGAAACGCGGGTGAGAGCGCCTGACCGAGGTCCACGAACGCATAGCGGGGATCCTCCTCGCCGAGGCTGTCGCCCAGTGTGCGGTCGGTGTCCCCGTCCCCGGGGTGGGGTGCGTCGAGGGTCACCGGTGAGTAGGCGGTGGAGGCCTCGAGCGCCTCGACGACCTCCTCGATCGAGAGCCCGGTGTACTCCGCGATGTCCTTCGGCCTCGGTGAGCGCCCGAGCCGGCCCGATAGCTCGTCCATCGCCTCGTTTACCTCGAGGAAGCGCTCCTGCACCGAGCGCGGCACGTGCATGCCCCACCCCTTGTCGCGGAAGTGGCGCTTTAGCTCACCCATGATGTTCGGCACCGCGTAACGGACGAAAGGCCCGCGGTCGGGGTCATAGCGCTCGATCGCCTTGATCAACCCCATGCTCGCCACCTGCTCGAGATCGTCCTGAGACTCCGCGGTATGGCGGTAGCGCCCCGCAAGCCGCCTTGTCATCGGCAAAAACCGGCGCACGAGCTCATCACGCGCCCGGCTATCCCCAGCCCGATATCTAAGAAGCAACTGCTGCTCGGACTCCGCGGCGCTCCGGGAGGCGAGCGCCTGAGCGGCCCCGTTCGCCGCATCGCGCTCGGGGCCCGCTTTCACGGCTGGGGCGGAGACGAGGGCCGGCTCCGGATGCTCGCTCACGGCGTCGCCTGGACGGGAGGCGCGGGACAGCGATCCCCGACCGGCCCGAGCGCGCGTCGAGAGGAGTGCAGCCGACAGGTGGGGCAGTGCAACCGGGGCATCAGATCTTTTAAGGGTGGGCTCTGGCGTTCGCGCCCAACGCAAGGACAGGGCGCGCATCCCAGAGGACATGCCAGCCTCACTCGCACCCCAAAAGTGCCGAGCGTTGCCGTATTGAGCGGCAGGTTAGCCACGAAGCAGAACTCCGTCAACCCAGAGTTCGTATCGGGTCCAGTGTGGTTACACCCCGAGCTCCTCCGAGGCCAGCCTCGCGCCCTCGAGTCGCGCCGAGATCTTCTGCATCGCCACGTCGCGCGCGAAGTCCGGCGAGCCGTGCTTTGGCTTTTCGTCCCGGCTGAACGGCGAGAACCCGCAGTCGTCGGTGGCGCCGAGGCGCTCCACTGGGATGTACTTGGCCGCCGTGACCAGGTCGTTCTTGACCTGCTCCGCTGTCTCCACCTCGGGCGTGAGCGGGTTGATCACACCCATGAAGCAGACCTGCGGAACCCCGTTGGCATCCTCGCGGCTGTTCTCACCGCAGAGCTTGTAGACCTTTTCCTTGTCCTCCTCGCTGGAGCACTGGATCAGGAAGTAGCCGGCGTTGATGTTGAACATCTTCGTCAGCAGCTTCTCGTAGGGCACCTCCTTGGAGTGGACGGAGTCGCAGTCCCCCCCGGGGCAGGTGTGGATGCCGATGTTCTTGCGCTCCTCTGCTGAGAAGCGGTCGATCACGCGGTTGTTCAGCTCGATGAAGTCATCGAGCATGTCCTTGCCGGTCCAGGGATTGCGCGAGTCGTTCTTGTTGGCCAGTCGGCCCTCGGTGAAGTCGATCGAGACGCGCACCGCCCCGGCGGCGAAGCACTGACGGATGTCTTTCTCGCACTCGTCACACAGGTCGCTGAGAAACTGCTCACGCGAGTAGTCAGGGATCTCACCCTCGAGCGGGTGGAGCAGCATCAGCATCGACGGGGCGATCACCGCCTGCTTGACCGGGTGGCTTGCGATCTGCTTGTTCTTCTCCACGAATTCGGAGGCGAACGTCTTGTACCTGAAGGGACCGCCGGTGAGCCGGGGGAGCTGGCGGTGGTGGCCGTCGTCGAAGATCGCGAAGTACTGGCCGTCGCCTGCGAGGTTGTCGGCCAGGCCAGTGCCCGCGAGCGTGTCGGTGATCGGGTAGGTGGCGAAGCTGGACTCCCGCTGCTCACCGTCGGTGACTGTGGGCTCGCCCGTCTCCTCGAGCCGCCTGATCGAATCCTCGGCGGCCTTGTCCTGTTCTGCCTGGAGCTGCCCGAAGTCGATCTTCCCCTGGTCGTAGTCCTCGTAGGCCTCCTGGAGCTTCATGGGCCTGGGCAGGGATCCGACTAGTTCGGTGGGGATCGACATGTGACTCTCTCCTCGGCTTGAAAAACAAGATGAGCGGTGTCAGGCCCCGGACACCGAAGCGCGTCTTCGCGCGGTGAGATGGGACGCTCGCTCCAGACCGCGGACGCTAGAGGAGCCGTTCGAAAGATGCGGTGCGGGCGGGCACGGCAGGTGCCACAACCTACGCGGCCCGAGCCGCCGGTACGAGCCGCAGCCGGTCGGGCACGAACGGCACGACCACCCGCTTGACGTACTCGGCTCCGCCCGTGACGATTGCCTTGCGAACCGCGGCCGGGGGTAGCGGCGCGAAGCCGTACTCATCTCGCAGGCGGTCAGGCAGCAGTGCGATGGTGATGAAGTTGACCGTCTCGAGCAGCGGGCGCGCCATCCACGGCACGGGCGGCTCCAACACGATCTTGCGGGCCCGATCGCGGGCCCAGTCGGTTACGCGCAGCGTGTCGCCCTCGAGCATCTCTCGCCGATAGTCCTCCAGATCCTCGAGCGTGTCCGGCATGTGGCCGCGCGGCAGGCCGAACAGCTCGCCGACCACCTTGTAGTCCTCCCAGTAGGCGGCCTCCCCTTCGCGGGACATCGAGCCGACGTACTTCCGGTAGACGACGATGCCGCTGTCAACGAGCGTGAAGAGCACCCACAGCAGCAGGTCGGGCTGGTCGGCCCGGTAGGTGGTGCCCGCCGGGTAGCGCGCCACAGGCTCCGTGATCGCGCCCTTCACCTTGCGGTGCATCGCCCGCACCCGCTTCGTCACCCGGGCAACCTCCTCGCGGGAGCCGAAGCCGATCGTCCTCATCACCTGAGCCGTCCTGGCCAGACGGTCATAGGGCTCGTCCATGGCGGTCGAGTGCGCCAGCAGGCCCTTCACGGCCAGCGGGT
>JACCUO010000113.1 GCA_013811765.1 Thermoleophilaceae bacterium
GCCGGCGGCCGTCGCCTTCTCGATCAGGCCCAGCAGCTCGAGCTTGGTCTCGCCGCTCACGCGAGCGGGGACCGGGCCGAAAAGCTCGAGCGCTGCCTTCCCCGGTGCAGGGACAGCTCCACCGCGAGCTCCTTGAGCGCCTCCGACAGCCGGGCGTTCTCCGCGCGCAGCTCCTCGATCTCGGCCTGCTCGACCGACACCGGCCGCCCCGGCCGGGAGGCGGCGAACGCCGCCAGAGCCCCGTCCTTCGCAAGCCGCCGCAGCTTGATCACCGTCGACACGTCGACCCCCCACTTGCGGGCCGCGTCCGCCTGCGTCAGCTGCTGCGAGCACACCTCCAGAAACACCTGCCACTTCTCCTCCGGCGAAAGCTGCCTGCGTCGCCTGCGCGGAACATCCTGGCTCATCGAAACCTCCCGGGACAAGGGCCGCACAGCGTCCCAGGCTTTGGTTAAAAAACGGGTCAGGCTCTATCACAAGCTCAGACGCAAACCAGGGCCACCACGCGGGCGCGTCATTTCCGGGGGGTCCCTCCCTTGCGTTTGAGGCCGTGGCGAAAGCGCCAGGACTCGCTGCCGGTGTCGATGATGTGGGCGCGGTGGGTGAGGCGATCGACGACGGCCTTCGCGAGCCGGGGGTCGGGGAACACTTTCGTCCACTCGCCGAAGGGCAGGTTCGTCGTGACGATCAGGCTGCCGCGCTCGTGGCGTTCGGAGAGGACCTGGAAGACGAGTTCGGCGGCGCCGTCGGGCAGTGCGAGGTAGCCAAGCTCGTCAACGACGACGAGCTCGGTGCGCGCGTAGCGGCGGATGACGCGGGCGAGCTCGCGGCTGCCTTGGGCTTCTTGGAGCTCGTTGGCGAGGCTGGCGAGCGTCGTGAACCTGACCCTGCGTCCCTGGTGGCAGGCGCAGACCGCGAGCGCCGTGGCCAGCATCGTTTTCCCGGTGCCCGAGTCGCCGACGAAGATCACCGTTTCGCGGTCGTCGATCCAGGAGCCCTCCGCGAGCGCGGCGATCGTGGCTTGGGGGACCTTCGGGTTGTCTTGGAAGCGGAACTCCTCGAGCCGCTTGATTTGGGGGAAGCGGGCATCGATCAGGCGACGTTTCTCGCGCCGCTCGGCGCGTTCGGCCATCTCGGCCTCAAGCAGCGCGGCGAGGTAGGCGGTCGGGGTCTGCTGCTCTCGCGTGGCTTCCTGGGCGAGCGCCTTGAAGCGTCGGCGCACGGTCGGGAGCTTGAGCGCGATCGCGTGCGCCTCGATCAGCGCCTCCAACGCAGCGGTCTGGGCGTTGCGGGCCTTGGCGGTCATTGGGTGCCTCCGAGCAGCTGGTCGTAGTCGGTCAGGTCGGGCGCGGGCCGCTGATGGGCCGCAAGCCGGGGCTCGAGGTTGGTGAGCTCCACCGGCACCGGGTCGCTCTCGGCGCGGCGGGCGAGGACCGCGACGGCACGCCCGTCGATCGCCCCGGCGGTGAGTGCGCCGCGGACGGCGAGCGCGACCCAGTCGGGGCCGTGCTCGCGGCAGAGCCAGACGACGTCGACCATCTGGCGGGCGGCGTCGGAGCGTCCGTAGCGGCCGGTCAGCGCCACCCACAGGTCGTCGAAGCATCCCGGCCAGGCGCCGCGGCCGCGCTCCTGGGCCAGCGCGACCGAGTGCTCAAGGCCGCCGGGCTTTCGCCGCAGCAGCTCGAGGTAGTGGTCAAGGCGGGCGCTTGTGCCGTAGCGGCCGGTGAGGCGTTCGTGGCGGGCGACCTGCAGGCCGCCGTGGCTGATCTCGATCTCACGGGCGCCGATTCGCGCGCTGACCTTCAGCCCGGCGAGGGCGACCGGGACCGAATAGCGGTTCTGACGGATCGTGACGAGCGACTTCTGATCGACCCTCGGCGCCGCGGCCTCGGTCGCGTCAAACGGCTCGGCCGGTAACACACCCAGCAACCCCCGCTCGGCGGTGAAGGCCTCGCCGACGGTCCCCGCCCGTCCGAGGATCCGCCGGCCGAGGTCTGACTCGCAGCCCTCCAGCAGCAGCGCGTTGAGCTCAGCGAGGTCGGCGACCTGCGGGACCGGGACGAGATGGTTTCGCCGGAACCGCCCGACCTCGCCCTCGACGCCACCCTTCTCGTGGGCGCCCTCGATCCCCGGGGTCGTGAACTGCGACTCAAACAAATAGTGCGATCTGAGCGCGACGAACCGGTCGGACTCGATCCGCCGCCGGCCCTTCAGCACCTTCTTCACCGCCGACTTGAGGTTGTCGAAACGGATCTCCGGGAACACACCGCCGAACCACCCGAACGCCTGCACGTGGAGCTCGAGGAACGCCTGCTGGGTCTCAACCAACGACGCCTGGCAAAACGCCGCCCCCGAAAACGAGGCGCGCATCACGAACAGATGGACCTTGGTCGGGGCACCGGCGAGCTCGACCAGTGCCTCGCCCCAGTCGACCTCGGCCTCGACCCCAGGCGCGTGGACCTGCGGCACGAACACCTCAGAAACCGGCCAGCCCAACTGCCGCTTCCGGACGCGCACATATTGGCGCACAGTCGACTCGCCGACATCCGCACCGTGCTCATCAACCAGACGCCGGTAGATCCGCCTGGCGGTATGGCGCTGCTTCCGCGGCGCGACGCGGTCGGCCTCGAGCCAGCCGTCGATCACGACCCGATAAGGGCCGAGCTTCGGCGCCGGCCTCGACACCGGCGGACGCTTGGCCGGCGGCACCGGCGAGGCCAGCGCATGGCGAACCGCGCGGCGATGCACACCATGGCGCTCCGCCAGCGCCCGGATCGAGAGGCCCTCTCGATCGCGGTCACGCCTGATCTGTTCGAACTGCTCCACTCTGGTTCCCACTCTCTGGTGCCTCCGGTCCGCGCTCGAGATGAGCGCCAACCGTCAGGTCACAGTCGGACGGAGGTGGGGCCAGTTCAAGCCATCACAGTGGGGCCAGTTCAGCCCATCGTTCTCTCAACGACAGCTCGACCGCCAGCGCCGGGCGAACAATCCCCTCAACTACAACTCGAACGGGACGGTCAAGCCCGGGCGTCGGGACTGGGTCATTTCAGCGCGGATGCGACAGACCCAGGAGCGCGTCCAACGCCTGCATGAACGTGTCGCGAACCTTCGACGCCATCAGGCGCACGAGCTCACGACGATGCTCACCCGAGAGTACGGCGGCATCGGCGTCGAGACCATTGCCGTCGGCAACCTGATGTGCAACAAGCGCCTCGCCCGCCATATCGCCGATGTCGGCTGGGGCACCATTCTTCGGCAGCTTCAGTACAAGGCTGGGTGGACGGAGAGCTCGATGCTCGTTGCCGCTGACCGGTTCTACCCCTCGTCAAAGACGTGCTCCAAGTGCGGTTCAGTGAAAGCCAAGCTGGGCGTCTCAGAGCGCGTCTACGACTGCCACGAACCTGAGTGCGGGCTGGTGATGGACCGTGACCTCAACGCGGCCCGCAACCTCGCTGAGCTCGCGCAGGTCGAGGCAGCACGCGAGGACAGGCAAACAGTAGTCGCCGCTATCGGAGCGGAGACCCTAAACGCGCGTGGAGGGCAGGTAAGACTCGGCCGCCTGGTTGAGCTCAGCCCAGCGAAACGCGAAGTCTCTGTTGTTCAAGAGGCACCCCAGCGCCGCGAGGCGCTGGTCACCGCAGCATGAGTGAGTTATCTCACTCAGATGCGTTGGGAGGGAGAAAACTAAAGACCCAGTTCGCGCACCCCGCGCTCGCCCCAGCCCAGATGGTGGGCAACCTCGTGGCGAAGCGTTCGCTCCACCTGGGCGCCGAGCAGCTCAGGGTCGTGCCCGAAGTCCCGCTCGAGGGTGTCCTGATAGATCACGATCCGGTCGGGGTAGTTCTCGCGCGCCACGGTGTCCCCGAAGTAGTGGCCGTAGGCACGGTGCTCGCGCCCGCGGTGGGACACCACCACGGGCGCTGCCTCGAGCAGCTCCTGGACCTCACGCGGTAAGCGGTCGATTGCATCGACCAACAGCACGTCGAACTCGCTCGGCGGAGCATCTGGCGGGGGCATTCGCGCCAGCGCCTCGCTGCGGCGCACGATCCGCTCGAACTCGCGCTCGTCGGGCCCCTCGCCCATCAGCGCCACCGTCCCCCACGCTGTGAGCAGAACGAGCGCGGTAGCACCCCCGAGCAGTGTCAGCAGGTCCTCCGCCCCGGACAGCGAGGGCGGGTTCACGAGGAACAGGATGGTGCCGACGGTGAACGCCGCGGCGGCGGCGGCCTTCAGCGGAGCACGGAAAGCCTCCCTCATTACATTTCAAGGGTAGGTGGGTTATCCATTGGGCATGGCTTCGATGGTCTCTGCCGGCACGGACCCGCGCCCGCCCTGGCGCCCATGACTGCTCTCAACGCCCCCACTCGATGATCATCGAGTGTCCGGCCTCCGGCTGCGCGCTTCGCTTCGTGGACAGAAAAGCCACGCTCGGCCACGGCGGTGGCCACCAGCCAAGGCCGAGCACGACCACGTGCCGCAATTGCGGGCAGGTGATCCAGTTCGGCCTGCTCATCCTCGACGGAGACGAGGTCTGGCGCGTGAGTCCCTTCGCCGGGCACGCCGACGACGTGCGGCTCGCCGAGCCGCCAGGGGGAGAGGTTGCCTACGAGCCGCGCACGGCCCCCGAGGCGGATGCCACCGTCTCCGGGCTGACCGCGGGCGACTTGCAAGCCCGGCAGCGGGCACTGGCTGCTATCGAGGGCCGAGCACCAGGAGTCGGAGCGGGAGCGGAGAGGGACGCCGTCGGCCTCGCGCTGGAGCTTGGGGTGCTCGATGAGGAGGAGACCGGCCGCGCCCGTGCGTGGCTCGCCCGGCGGTGACCCGCGCCTCTCTTCCCGAGACGCGTTTGGCCTACGCGCAGCCCGACGCGCTGGGTACTTCGCCCTCGCGAGCCGGCGACTCCGACACCAGCCGTAGCGCAGGGGGCCCGGCGCGAGCGGTGAATCGGTACACCCGCGCGGTGTTCAGCAGGTCCCGGCGGGTCTCAGAGCCCATCGGGAGCTCGAGCGCCCAGCTCTCCAGGTCCTGGGCGGCCAGTTCTGCGATGCGACGCTCCTGCCGTGTCATCTACTCGGGTCCCCTCTGGCATCCC
>JACCUO010000152.1 GCA_013811765.1 Thermoleophilaceae bacterium
CCCTGGTAGAGCCGCGCATGCTCGACGCCGGCCGGGAGGCCGCCGCGGCGATCGACTCCGAGCGAGTGCAGGTGGTGGCCGGGGACATCACCGACCGTCGGCTGGGCCTCGAGGACGGCGAGTACGAGCGTCTCCGCGGAGACGTGCGCACGGTCTTTCACCTCGCCGCGATCTATGACCTCTCGGTGCCGATCGAGCTCGCCCAGGGCGTGAACGTGGAGGGCACCGGCAACGTGCTCGAGTTCTGCCTGGCCGCCGAGGGCCTCGACCGACTGGTCTACATCAGCACCGCCTATGTGGCCGGCTGGCGCACCGGCGTGGTCTACGAGCACGAACTGGTGATGGGCCAGGAGTTCAAGAACCACTACGAGTCCACCAAGTTCCAGGCCGAGGTCTGGGTCCGCGAGGCGATGGATCGCGTGCCCACCACGATCATCCGGCCGGCGATCGTGGTCGGTGACTCCCGCACGGGCGAGACGACGAAGTTCGACGGCCCCTACTACTTACTGCGGGCCATCTCCCAGGCCCACCGCGCCGGCAGGGCGATGCTGCAGTTCGGCCGTCTGGAGGCGTCCGTGAACGTGGTGCCGGTCGATTACGTGGTGGCCGCGATCGGTGCGGTGGCGGGCGATCCGGTGGCCGAGGGCCAGACCCTCCACCTGGTCGATCCCGACCCGCTCACGAGCTCCCAGCTCGTCACGCTGCTCTCAGAGCGCTACGGCGCCTCTCCTCCCAAGGGGCGGATCCCGCCGGGCCTGGTCAGCGCATCCTTGCGGCTGGCCCCGGTGCGTGAGCTCTTCGGGGGAACGCCCCGGGAGTCGATCGCCTACCTCAACCACCCGGTGCGCTTTGACACCCGCCGCACGATGAACATCCTGGCCGGGCATGGGCTCACGCCGCCGAACTTCCACGAATACGTGGACCCGATGGTCGAGTTCTTCCGCAGCCACGAGCGCGATGCGGCGTTCAAACCCGCCGCCCCCCGATGATCCCCCGCGCCGCGGACCTCGGGCTGAAGGAGATCAGCCTGCACGGCCACCGGGTGGCCTACCGGTCCGCGGGCAGCGGCCCCGTGATCATGCTCGCCCACGGGATCACCTCCACGTCGGGCACCTGGGAGCGGGTGCTGCCCGCGCTGGCCAAGCGCTTCACCGTGATAGCGCCCGACCTGCTCGGCCACGGCGAGTCGGCAAAGCCGCGCGGGGACTACTCGCTCGGAGCGTATGCCAGCGGACTGCGCGACATCCTCGTCGCGCTCGGCCACGACAAGGCCACCTTCGTGGGCCACTCGCTGGGGGGTGGGGTGGCGATGCAGCTCGCCTACCAGTTTCCCGAGCGCTGCGAGCGGCTTGTGCTCGTGAGCAGCGGGGGGCTCGGCCGCGAGCTGGGTTTCCTGCTTCGCGCCGCCACCCTGCCGGGCTCGGAGTGGGTGATCCCGCTGCTTGCGAGCAGGGGACTGCTCGGCGCCGGCCGGGCCGTCGGCGGGGCGCTCGCGCGGGTGGGGCTGCGCGCGGGCACGGACATGGCCCAGATGGCCCAGGGCCACGCCACGCTCGCCGACCCCGAGACTCGTGCCGCTTTCGTGCAAACGCTGCGCACGATCGTCGAGCCCTCGGGTCAGCGGGTGGATGCCTCCGACCGCCTCTACCTGGCCGAGCACGTTCCCTTTTTGATCATCTGGGGAGAGCGCGACAGCATGATCCCGGTGGCCCACGGCCGCGCGGCGCACGAGCTCGTGCCCTCGAGCCGGCTCGAGATATTCCCCGAGGCCGGCCACTTCCCGCAGCTCGACGAGCCCCAGCTCTTCGTCGATGTGCTCACCGACTTCATGGATTCCACCGAGCCCGGGGAGATCGCGCCGGAGCGCTGGCGGGAGCTGCTGCGGAGGTAGGGCGACGGGAGCTGCGACTGCGACCTGCGGCGCCATGACCCGGACCGCACATTCGCGGCGGGACTCAGTCGGGCAGGAGTGTGAGGTCGTCGCGGTGGCGCGGACGTAAAAGAGCGAAGTGACGATGGTCGAGCGTCGCGAGTTTCGGCTCGTTCAGGCGCTCGACGACGGCTAGGACGCCCGCGTCGACGAAGCCGATGTCGGAATCGGCGTAGCGGTCGCAGACCTCTCGTACGCGTTTGTAGTCGGCGGGTAGGAGGTCTGCGATCTCGTACGCCCCGTCCTCGATGTCTGCGAGCAGGGCGACGAGCGTTCCGGGGCCGAGCCGTTGGTGAATCCAGTAATCCACCTCGACGAGGACCGGGGCGGGGATCACAAGCGCTTCGTCGGCCGCCTCGATCAACGACCGGCACGTGCCGTGATCGGCATCCGAGCGGTCGAGCGATGCGTACAGGGGTCCGGTGTCGAGGATCAGCGCCACGGCCGTGGCTCCGGCCGCTCGGACGCTGTCCGTCGGGCCGTGTCGGTGGAGCCGGAGGCCCCGATACCCAGGCTCCGCGGCGTTGGCCGGGCGCGGGCGACCGTCTCCTCGAGGGCCTCCCGCACCACCGTCGCCATCGAGACGCCCCGCTCGGCGGCGATCCTCCGGAGACGGTCACGGAGGTCGGCGGGGAGCATCAGTGTGGTGCGCTGCATGTCATAATGATGGCAGGTATGCCATAACATCGATGCGAAGCGCCTGCGCCCTGGACTGGTTCTCCTCGAACCGGCGCGGCTGACCTTCATCCCGACGGCCACCGCTCCGCGGCCAACCGCCGCCGATGGGAAGCTACCGCGGTGGAGCGGCGCGAGAAGGGCGGATGGGAGAGTGTCCTCGACAGCGAGAGGACCCTCATCCCGGGAGCGGAGTGGGACTCCGAGTTGCACCGCATCGCCGTCTCCCAGTTCGACCGCTCGGCGGACCTCGTCGGGCTCGAGCCCGAAATCCGTACGCAGCTGAGCCGCCCCAGGCGCGCGCTTGTCGTGAACCTTCCGATTCACCGCGACGACGGCGAGCTCGTCACGTTCACCGGCTACCGGGTGCAACACGTTCTGACGATGGGTCCGATGAAGGGCGGCATCCGCTTCGCTCCCGCGGTGTCACTGGGCAAGTGCGCCGCCCTGGCGCTTTGGATGACGTTCAAGTGCGCATTGCTGGGCCTTCCTTTCGGGGGTGCGAAGGGCGGGGTGCGGTGTGACCCGAACCGCCTGTCCGGGCAGGAGATGGAGCGGATCATGAGGCGCTACGCGACCGAAATCTTCCCGCTGATCGGGCCGGATCGCGACATCCCGGCGCCGGATATGGCCACGGGCGAGCGCGAGATGGCCTGGTTCATGGACACCTACTCCCAACAGGTCGGCCATCCGGTGCCGGAGATCGTGACCGGCAAGCCCGTGGTCCTCGGCGGCACCGCGGGGCGCGAGTCTGCCAC
>JACCUO010000171.1 GCA_013811765.1 Thermoleophilaceae bacterium
GGCCACCTCATCGCTCGAGCTGGGGATCGACATGGGCGCCGTGGACCTCGTGGTGCAAGTCGAATCGCCCAAGTCCGTGACGGCCGGCCTGCAGCGCATCGGGCGCGCCGGGCACAACGTCGGCGACGTGTCAAAGGGCCGAATCTTCCCCAAATTCCGCGCCGACCTGCTCGAGTGCGCCGTGGTCTGCAAACGGATGCGCTCGGGCGAGATCGAGTCGACCGTGGTCCCGCGGAATCCACTCGACGTGCTCGCGCAACAGATAGTGGCCATGGTCGCCGCGGGAGGAGCGCAGCCGGATCGCCCGCGGGAGGAGCGCAGCCCGATCGTTGATCGGGCGAGCACCGCACCGATGCTCTCGTCCGGCGAGCACCGCACCGAGAACATCCCCGGCGAGGAGTGGCGCGTCCCCGAGCTCCACGAGACCGTGCGCCGCGCCTACCCCTACGCCGAGCTCTCGCGCGAGCTGCTCGACAGCGTGCTCGACATGCTCGACGGCCGTTACCCCTCCGAGGAGTTTGCCGAGCTACGTCCCCGGATCGTGTGGGACCGAGTGGAGGACACGATCCGGGCCCGCAGGGGCGCTCTCCAACTGGCCGTCACCAACGCGGGCACGATCCCCGACCGTGGCCTCTACGGAGTGCACCTGCCCGACGGCCGGCGCGTGGGCGAGCTGGACGAGGAGATGGTCTATGAGGCGCGCCCGGGGCAGACCTTCCTGCTCGGTGCCTCCACCTGGCGGATCGAGGAGATAACCCGCGACCGCGTGATCGTGACCCCCGCCCCCGGCGCCCCCGGCGCGTTGCCGTTCTGGCGCGGAGATGGAGTGGGAAGGCCGGCCGAGCTGGGGCGGGCGATCGGCGAGTTCTCGCGCTGGGCGGTGGACCGCGAGCCCGCGGAGCTGGCCGCGGACTACGACATGGACGAGCGGGCCGCCACCAACCTCGTGCGCTACCTGCGAGAGCAGCGGGAGGCCACGCGGGTCGTGCCTTCCGACCAGACGATCGTGATCGAGCGTTTCCGCGACGAGATCGGCGACTGGCGCCTGTGCGTGCTCTCGCCCTTCGGGGGGCGGGTGCACGCCGCCTGGGGCCTCGCCCTGTCAGCGCGCATCCGGGACCAGTTCGGCCTCGAGTCCGACGCGATCTGGTCCGACGACGGGATCATCGTGCACCTGCCCGACGCGGATGAGCCACCCGGCGCCGAGCTCGTGCTCGTCGAGCCGGACGAGATCGAGGACCTCGTGGTGCGCGAGCTCTCCGCCAGCGCCCTCTACGGAGCGCGCTTTCGTGAGAACGCCGCCCGCGCCCTGCTGCTCCCGCGCGCCTACCCGGGCAGGCGCACGCCCCTGTGGCAGCAGCGCCTGAAAGCGCAGTCGCTGCTCGAGGTGGCCAAGCGCTACGGCCAGTTCCCAATCGTGCTCGAGACCTACCGCGAGTGTCTTCGAGACGTCTTCGACCTCGGCGCCCTGCAGGAGCTGCTGCGTGGTCTTCACACGCGCGAGCTGTCCCTGGTGGAGGTCGAGACCCAGCGCGCGTCGCCGTTTGCCTCCTCCCTGCTGTTCGACTACGTGGCCACGTACATGTATGAGGGCGACACACCGAACGCCGAGCGGCGGGCGGCGGCGCTGTCGCTGGACCGGGATCTCCTTCGCGAGCTGCTCGGCCAGGAGGCGCTACGCGACCTGATCGACCCAACTGCGCTGGACGAGGTCGAGGCCGACCTCCAGCGCCGCAGCGAGCGCACCCGCGCGGCCAACTCGGACTCGCTCCACGACGTGCTGCGGGCGGTGGGTGACCTGACGGTTGCCGAAGCTCAGGAGCGCTGCCTCCCCGCGGTGTCCGCCGAACGCATGCTCGCCGACCTGGAGTCCGAGCGCCGCGCGGTGGAGATGCGGATCGGGGGCGAGCAGCGTTTCGTTGCCGCCGAAGACGCCGGCCTTTTCCGCGACGCATTCGGCGCGGTGCCTCCGGGTGGGCTCCCCGACGCCTTTCTCGAGGAGGTCGAGGACCCGTATGAGCGGCTCGTGCGCCGCTATGCGCGTACGCACGGCCCGTTCACCACGCGCGAGTTGTCGGATCGATACGGCGTGGACGCCGGTCCGGTGTTGCGCGGGCTCGAGCGGGAAGGAGGCGTGGTACGAGGCGAGCTGCGTCCGGGCGGCACGGAACGGGAGTGGTGTGACGCCGAGGTGCTGCGCCGGCTTCGCCGAGCCTCGCTTGCCACCCTTCGCAAGGAGGTCGAGCCGGCCGAGCAGCAGGCATTCGCGCGCTACCTGCCGGCCTGGCACGGCGTGGACGCCTCACCGCCCGGTGGCGCGGGAGTCGACCGTCTGCGCGAAGTGCTGGTGCCGTTGCAGGGCGTGGCACTCGCGCCCGAGGTCTGGGAGCGGGATGTCCTGCCGCGCAGGACGGGCGCCTACTCCCCCGCGTGGATCGATCAGCTGTGCGCAGCCGGCGAGCTCGTGTGGGTGGGCGGTGGATCGCTCGGGCGCAGCTCGGGCAAGGTCGCCCTTCTGTTCCGTGAGGATGCCCCCTGGCTGGGGCCGCCTCCCCACAAGGGAAAGCGGCCGGGGACACCGCTGCATGACGCGCTGCGCGAGCGTCTGGGCGCAGGGGCGTCGTTCTGGTCCGATCTGCTCGCTGACATCGGGGGGACCGAACCGGCGGAGCTCCAGGAAGCGCTCTGGGACCTCGTGTGGGCGGGCGAGGTGACCAATGATGCCTTCGCGCCCCTGCGGGCACCGCGGCTCTCGCTCGCCCGGGAGGCCCGTAACACGGCCCGCCGCTTCGCGCGCCGCCGGCGTCCCGGGGCGCCGCAGTTGCAGGGCAGGTGGTCGCTAACCGCGCCACTCTTCAAGGACGCGCCCCCACATGGGCCGCGCATGCGCGCCACCGCAGAGCTGCTGCTGGAGCGGTACGGGATCGTTACGCGCGAGACCGTGCTGGCCGAGGGCATCCCCGGCGGCTTCTCGACCCTCTACGGCGAGCTGACCAACCTCGAGACCCTCGGGACCGCCCGCCGGGGCTACTTCGTCGAGGGCCTCGGTGGCGCCCAGTTCGCACTGCCGGCGGCGATCGAGCGGCTGCGAGCCCTCAAAGGCCCAGGCACCCCGCAGGGCACAGGCACCCCAGGTGCCACCAGCACCCTGAAGGGCGCAGACGGCCTACGTGCCGGTGAGGCCGCCCGCACACTGGTGCTCGCTGCCACGGACCCGGCGAACCCCTTCGGGGCAACCCTCCCATGGCCGAGGCGGGAGGACGCCGAGAACGCCCGCCGCCCGAGCCGCGTCCCGGGCGCATACGTGGTGACCCTCGACGCGGAGCCGGTGCTCTATCTGGAGCGCGGCGGCAGGGGGCTGCTGCCGCTGCGCAACCTGGAGGGCACGGTCAGTCCCGAGCACGGCGAGACTCCTGGCGAATGGCTCAGGCAGGCGCTCGAGGCCCTCGCAAAGGAGGTCCGCCGCGGTCGCATCCCACGCCTGCGTCTCGAGCGCTTCGACGGTGAGCCCATCCTGGGCACCGCCGCCGGCGCCCTGCTCGTCGAGCTTGGCTTCCGCCAGGGCCCGCGGCGCCTGACGCTCAGTGCCTGAGGCAGGCGAAGGCACCCGACGCCGGGAAGCACCGCGCCTCCCGGCCGGAGGGCAGGACCGTATCTGCCCCCTACGATCCATGACGTGCCCGAGGGCGACACGATCCTGCACGCCGCGAGAGCTGTGGGCGGGGTGCTGGTGGGAAGCGAGATCCTTGCGATCGAGACCCCCCAGCCACGCCACCTCCATGACCGCTGGCCTGAGCGGCTGGCCGGCCGAGCCGTTCGCTCGGTCGACTCACACGGCAAGCACCTGTTCGTGCGCTTTGAGGGCGGCCTCACCCTGCACTCGCATCTGCGAATGGGTGGCAAGTGGGGCGTCTACCGGCGCGGCGAGCGGTGGCGGCGCGCACCGCGCCGCGCCTGGCTTGTCATGCGTACCGCCGAGCACGAGGTGGTGCAATTCGATGGTCCTGTCTTGGAGTTGATGACCGAGGCCCGCACACGCTTCGATCAACGGCTCACCGCGCTCGGGCCCGACATCCTCGGAGGCGAGCTCGACGACGCCGGCTTTGTGCGGAGACTGCGAGCGGCTGACCCGGCCCGTGGCATCGGGGACGCCCTGCTCGACCAGCGCAACGTCGCCGGGATAGGCAACATCTGGAAGTCGGAGGCCTGCTTTGCGGCGGAGATCGACCCCTGGCGCCGGGTGGCCGATGTGACCGACGAGGAGGCCCTTGGAATCGTCCGCTGCGCGCGCCCGCTGATGCAGGCCTCTGCCGAGCACGGTGGGGCCAGGAACAAGCCGTGCGTCTACGAACGCGCTGGCAGGCCATGTCCTCGCTGCGGCACGCTCGTCCGCGCTCGCGGCCAAGGCGAGAACAACCGGACGACCTACTGGTGCCCGGGATGTCAACGGTGATCCGCGTCGGGCACAAGGGAGCCGACCACGTGGCACCAGGAAACACGGTCGAGAGCTTCGAGGCCGCACTGCGCTGTGGCGTGGACATGATCGAATTCGACGTGCTGCCCACGCCGGGCGGGACGCTCGTGCTCGCACATGACCCCGCCGACGCCCGCGGACGCCGGACGCTCACGCTTGCCGAGGGGCTCGACCACTTCGCCGGAGCGGCCTACGACGGGGTCTCGCTGGACGTGGACCTCAAAGTGCCCGGCTACGAGCGCGAGGTGGTCGACGGCCTACGTGAGCGCGGCCTGTCCGAACGGGCGCTGATCTCCTCGACCTACCCCGAGAGCCTCGCGCTGGTCCGCGAGCTGGACCCGGCGCTCGAGCGCGGCTGGTCGGTGCCCCGCGCGACCCGCGACTACACCAAGAGCCTCCTGTACGCGGCGCCCGCGTACGCGCTCCTGCGCTGGTGGCGCGCCGGACTGCCGGCTCAGGCGGCAAGGGCGCTGGGCCGCGGGGAGTGCGAGGCGCTGATGGCCCACCGCCTGCTCGTGAGCGCCCTGCTCGTTCAGCGCGTGCACGAGGAGGGCGGGCGCCTGTTCGTGTGGACGGTGGACGACGGAGACGAGATCGAACGGCTCGAGGCACTCGGGGTGGACGGCGTGATCACCAACGATCCGCGGCTTTTCGCGGAGTACCGGTGAACCCCCGGCTCGGCTGGCAGTGCGAGATGCGAGTCAGTGAGAGATGACGCACAGGGCGTCCGAGCGGCCCGTAGGGGTGCCGCCGATCACGCCCTTGTAGCCGGCCTTCGTAACGCGCCTGGCGCGCCTGGCCACCGCCCACTTCCTGCTCTTTCCCCGCTGCGTGCGCCACTGGTAGCGCACCACGCCGCGCATCAAGAACCGCGTGCCACTGGGTGGATCGGCGAACTGGAAGCTGTAGCCCCCCTGCACGGACAGAAAGCCGGCGTTACCAAGGCGGATCCAGGGCGAGGAAGCGCCAGTGGCCATCCAGCGCTTCTTGGAGGCGCTGTACCACTCGGCACTGAAGTGCATGTACACGCGCTGTTTCGCGCTGCCGGCGGGCATGCTGCCGCGGAGGCCGATCACGTTGCGGGCGCCGGGGGCATCACAGACGTTCACCGTGGCCCAGAGGTTTTCGGCCTGCGCGGCCTGCGCGGTCACCGGAACTGCCAGCACGGCGAGGACCACGATTGGGAGCAGGCGACGCATCACCATGCCCATCGGCCTCATCGAGGATTCGCTTGAGCCCGTGCGTGAAGCGGGGCGCAGGCCGGTCGGCGCCGCAGGCGCGAGGCGGCGCTCGGCTAGGGACGGGGCGCGCTGCGCTGTGTGATCATGCATCAGTGTCGACCGGAGAGGACACATCGGACCTCTTGGCCAACATCGAGCCGTTCTCGGGACTCGAGCCACGCGAGCTCGAGCAGGTAGCGCAGGTGGCAGTCCCGAGGAGCTTCGACCGTGGGGAGGTGATCTTCCGCGAGGGGGATGCGGGCGACAGTTGCTATGTGGTCAGAACCGGGTCGGTGAGCCTGCGGCGCGAGCACATCGACGGCCGAACGCTCGCCCTCTCCGAGCTGCGGCCGGGATCGATGTTCGGCGAGCTCACGATATTCGGCTGCCAGACGCGATCGGCCACCGCGGAGGCGCTGGAGGCCACGTCGCTCGTCGCGATTCTCAGCGCGGACTTTCAGCGTGTGATCAGGTCGAGCCCCGACATCGCGCTGAAGATGCTGGAGGCGCTCGCAAACCGGGTGAGGCGCGCCAACGAGCGGCTGCTGCAGCAGTCCTTCCAAACGGTGGCCGGGAGGGTCGCGAGCACCCTGCTGACCCAGGTCATCGCCCGGCAGGCGGAGGGGGCACCCGCCACGCAGGTGCTCGTCCGCGCCACGCAGGCCGAGATCGCCCAGCTGGCGGGCACCTCCAGGGAGAGCGCCAGCCGCTTCCTCGCCACGCTGGCGCGAGAAGGCGTGGTCGAGCTCGGACGGGGAAAGGTCACGGTGCATGAGCCGGAAAGGCTTCGAGGCTTCATCCAGTGACAAGCTCGCGCGCCTTCGGGCCCGCATGGTGGAGCGCCAGCTCCGCCCGCGCGGGATCGAGGACGAGCGCGTGCTCCAGGCCATGGGCGAGGTGCCGCGCGAGCGGTTCGTGCCAGAGAGCGAGCGAGCGCGCGCCTACGACGACGGCGCCCTGCCGATCGGCAATGGCCAGACCGTGTCGCAGCCCTGGATCGTTGCCAGCATGGCCGCGCTGCTCGAGCTGAAAGGTCCCGAGCGCGTGCTCGAGGTGGGCACCGGCTCGGGCTACTCGGCGGCCGTGCTGAGCTGGCTCTGCTCGCACGTGGTCACCATCGAGCGTCACGAGCCGCTTGCCCGCGCGGCTGGCGAGACCCTGGGCTCGCTCGGTGTGCGCAACGTGGAGATCCGCATCGGGGACGGCTCGGCGGGCGTTCCCGATCGTGCACCCTTCGACGCCATAGTGGTCACCGCCGCCGCCGAGGCCGGGGTCCCACCCGCACTCGTCGACCAGCTCGTCATAGGCGCCCCGCTCGTGTGCCCGATCGAGCGCAGGCGCCACGAGCGCCTCGTGCTGGTGCGCAACGGAGTCGAGCAGACCATCGCTCCCGTGCGCTTCGTCCCGCTCGTTGAGGGCGGGGATTGAAACGCGAGTTCTCGGCGGGCGGCGTGGTGGTCCGCCACACGGGAAGCCGATCGGAAACGGCGCTCGTATCACCGCGCCGAGGAATCTACGCCCTCCCCAAGGGACACCCGGACGCCGGGGAGTCGATGGAGCAGGCGGCCACCCGCGAGGTGCGGGAGGAGACCGGCCTCGTGGCCGAGCCGATCGAGTGGCTCGGCGAGGTCAGGTACTGGTATCGCCTTGCGGGAGACAGGGTGCTGAAGACCGTGACCTTCTACCTGTTCAGCTACCGCTCGGGGAACGTGGAGGACCACGATGATGAGGTGCAGTGGGCCGGATGGGTGCCGCTCGACAAAGCGCCGCAACAGCTTTCGTATAAGGGAGAGCGGGAGATCGCCACGAAGGCGCTGCTGCGAAGCGCACCGTAGACTTCCGCCGGTGTTCGTCCTCAACTTCTACTCGGCGATCTTCATCGACCAGCTCAAACG
>JACCUO010000233.1 GCA_013811765.1 Thermoleophilaceae bacterium
TCGTCTGCTGGGGAACCGTCTGGGGCGGGGCCGGCTCCGGCTCGGTGGCCGTGTCCTCTACACCCGAGCAGCCGTCCCGTGTCAGCTCCCGCAGCCTCGAAAGGCTCTCCTCGAGGGCGGTGCGCACCTCGGCGTCCACGTCGCCGGGCAGTCCGGCGACGGTCGCGTCGATCTCCCTGAAGGAATCGCTCTCGATGTCCTTGCAGGCTCCGGCATTGCGGTTGTTGGTCCCATCGTCGAAGCGCCGCTGCACCTCATCGAGCCGCTGCGTGAGCGCCGAGACGGCATCTTGTGGCAGCGGCCCTCCTTTAGGATCGTCGGAGGATCCACAGCCCGCCGACAGAAGGAGGGCCGTGCCTGCGGCGAGGACCGCGAGATGTCTGGACGGCGGCCTCACTGCCCGAGGTAGAGCCGCTCTCCGAGGCTGCGTGGGAGGCCCGCGTCCACGATCGCCTGGGCGGCCTCGTCGATCGGGTATTCCACCCGCCGCCACTCGCCCGTCCAGCCCTGCACGTCGAGCAGCATCCATGCCGCCCGTGAATCGCCATCCCGCGGCTGACCCACGCTTCCAGGGTTCACGAGCCAGTCGCCCCGCGAGAGGTCGAGGATGCTGCCTCCTTCTACCTGCCCGCCGACCACGTCCCCGCCGTTGGCACGTGTGAAGCGCAGCGCCACGTGACTGTGACCGATGGCGCCGACGCGGGCGGGCATCACGTCCATGCACGCCTCGGCCTGCATGTCCGAGAGCACGTACTCCCAAATCGGGTCTCGCGGGCTCGCGTGGTAGACGCCGATCGGCCCGCCGAGCTGCAAGGGCTCGAGGGCGTTCAGGAAAGCCAGCGTCTCCTCGCTCGAGTGCTCTCGGGTCCAGAGCGCCGCCTTCGCGGCGGCCGGGGAAAAGTCGCCGATGTCTATGCGGTCGAGCACGCCCAAATCGTGGTTGCCGGCCAGGCATAGATCGCAGCGCTCCGCTGCAAGCTGCACGCACTCGTCGGGCTGTGCCCCGTATCCCACCAGATCCCCGAGAAACCAGATCGCGTCCACACCTGAGGAGTCGACGTCGGCCAGCACCGCCTCGAAGGCCGGCAGGTTGCCGTGCACGTCGGTGAGTAGCGCGATTCTCGTGGGGCCGCCGGTACCCTCCGGGCCTTGAACGGTCGGCGAGATCCTTGTCTTCGCGGTGGAGGACTCCACGGTATGCGCGGCGCGGTCGGTCATCGTTTGCCGGTGGCAATCATGGTGGCGGTCGTGGCCGCGGGGACGGCGACGCTCATCCTCCGTCCCAGAGGCGGCCTGATCGAGCCCACCGCGGTTCAGGCACAAGCCTACTTCAGCCCCGCGGAACTGGAGCGGGCGGAGGAGTTTCGGGGCCTCCAGCGCCTGCTCGGCCTGGGCGGGATCGTGTTGAGCGGGGCCACCCTGGCCCTGATCGCGCTGCGCCCGCCCCGGAAAGCTCGCCGACTACTGGAGCGCGCCGGCGAGCACCCCATGCGCGGGGCGGCCGTAACGGGCGCCGGGCTCTCGGCCGTCCTCGTGGTCGTCGGGCTGCCGCTGGCCCTCTGGCGTCACGAGCGGGCGGTCGATGCGGGCCTCTCCACTCAAGCGGTCGGACCATGGCTGGGAGACGTGGCGAAGTCGGCGGGGATCGGGGCCGTCCTCTCGGCCCTCGGAGCCGTGCTTGCCCTGGCACTGATCAGACGCTTTCCACGGAGTTGGTGGATGCCCGCGGCCGGCGCGGTGGTTGGGTTCGCCGTGCTCACGTTGTACCTGTCGCCCTTGTTGATCGATCCGCTGTTCAACAAGTTCGAGCCGCTCCCGCAGGGCAAGCTGCGCTCCGAGGTGGTCGAGCTCGCCGGACGCGCGGGGGTCGACGTGGGCGAGGTATTCCGCGTGGATGCCAGCCGGCGGACGACGGGGGTCAACGCCTACGTTGGCGGGCTCGGCCACACCAAGCGGGTGGTCCTCTACGACAATCTCATCGACGACTTTTCCGAACGCCAGGTGCGTTCGGTCGTTGCCCACGAGCTCGGACACGTGAAGGGCTCAGACCTGCCGCGGGGCCTCCTGTGGGTCGCGATCGTGGCGCCCGCCGGGACGCTGCTCGTCCAGCGCCTGGCCGAGCGGCTCGCCGGGAGGGCCCTCGGCGGCGCGGGCGGCCTCGAGGGCGAGGGTCGTCCAGGGCCGGCGGCGATCCCGGCAGTGGCGCTTTCGCTCGCGCTCGTGAGCTTCGGGCTCACGTGCGTGGGAAACGTCCTGTCACGCCAGGTCGAGGCCCGGGCCGACGCCTTCGCCCTCAGGGTCACCCACGATCCCGACGCCTTCATCGACCTCGAGCGCGGCCTGGCCGTGCGAAATATCTCCCAGCCGGACCCGCCGGCACTGCTACACAAGCTTTTTGGCACCCACCCGACGACGGTGGAACGGATCGGCTACGGAGAGACCTTCTCGCGAGAGCAGCGCGGTCGCTGACCGCGGGGCCTCTAGCTGACCGCGGGGGCAGGGGAGGAGCGGAACTCGATCGTTGATCGAGTGAGCACCGCACCAGAGGTCAGGGCTGCCGGGGGTCGTCGTCGTCGAACTCCGGGAGGTTCTTGATGCCCTCCCGGGTCTGCCACTTGGAGAAGTTGTCCTCCATCGCGTCGATCAGCTCGCGCATGAAGCGCGCAGAGAGGTTGATCCGGGAGACGACCACGCCCGGCACTGCCTCCTCTTCCACCTCGTGATCCACGCGGGCGAAGGTCACGGTGAACTCGTAGTCTGAGTGGCTCACGTTCGCGAAGTTCGCGTAATGGCCCGCCATGACCTCCGGGTCGGCGTGAATGTCGAAGTGGCGATCGGCGTCTGCTTCGGGCACGCGTCTAGTATCGCAGCCCCCGTGACGCTCCGCCCTTGAGGATCCTCGTGCTGGCCGTGGGCCGGCTGAGGCCGCCCTACGCCGACGACATCCAGCACTACAAGAAGCTGCTGGCCGGGCACGCCCGGGTCGAGCTGGAGGAGGTGCGCGAGGACGAGCGGGTGCCACGCCGGATCCCCGACCGCGCATTCGTCTGCCTGCTCGCGGCCGACGGGGACGAGATGACCTCGCTCGCGTTCAGTGAGTTTCTGGAGCAGCGGCGCCAGGCCGGCCGGGACCTCTGCTTCGTGATCGGTGGCCCGCGTGGGATCGATCTCTCCCAATGTGACATGCGGCTCTCGCTCGGGCCGATGACCCTGCCCCACCAGCTGGCACGGGTCGTGCTGCTCGAACAGCTCTACCGCGGCCACAAGATCCTGGCTCGCGAGCCATACCACTACTGACAACTGCCGCTCTGGCGAGCACGATCCGCAATGCTGCCCGGGTGAGCAGGGGTCAGCGAACCGGGATCTGGCTGTCCGCTGTGCCTGCCGTTGGGCCACGCCGGCGGCGAGCCCGCACGGTGCTGGGCACGATCTTGGCCGGGCTCGCGGTCGTGACGGTCGTTGCTCCGCCGGCGGCGGCGTCCACGCGCCAGCTCTCGATCGTTCAGGACGACGCCGCGTTTCTCGGAATCTCCGGCCACAACCCGGACGCGGCGATCGCGGAGGCCAAGTCGCTGGGGGCGGACGTGGTGCGCACCTTCGTGGTCTGGAAGTCGGTGTCGCCCCAACCGGAGTCACGCGAGATGCCGGCGGGCTTTGACCCCGGAAACCCAGACTCCCCCGGCTACGACTGGAGCGTCTACGACGCCTTCATAGACCGGGCGCGCGAGGCGGGCCTCAAGGTGTTCCTGACCCTGGCGCCGCCGCTGCCCTACTGGGCCTCCGAGCAACCCGAGGGCTGCCCACACCACGTGGCCGGCAACCGCTTCCTCGCCCTCTCCTGCATGTGGAAGCCCGACCCTGTGCTCTTCGGGCAGTTCGCCCACGCGGTGGCCCGGCGCTACGGCGCCAACGCGGCGGGCTCCCACGGTGGCTCGGTGGTCCTCTACTCGATGTGGAACGAGCCCAACCTGGAGCACTATCTCTTCCCTCAGCTCGAGCGCAGAGGTACCCGCACGGTCGATGTGGCCGCCAAGCGCTATCGGCGGCTGTGGTTCGAGGGCTGGAAGGCCATCTCCATCAGCGATCCGGCGCGGCGGAAGAACGTCCTCTTCGGGGAGACGGCTGCGATCAGCTCACCGATCGACACCCTTTACGCCGCCCTCTGCATGGACGAGAGAGGCAGGCCGTTCCGGGGAAGGATGCAGCGCCTCCAGGGCTGCGTGCGCCCCCGCCCGCTCCCGATCGGCGGGGTGGCGATCCACCCCTACAACGACCACGCGAGCGGCACGGTGTTCACGCGTTCCTTCTCGCCCGATTCGCTGTCCGCGGCATACGTGCCGCGCGTGCACCGGATGATGGACCGCGCGGTGCGGCTGGGACGGATTCCGAGGGGCCGAGGGGTGTACCTCACGGAGTTCGGCTTTCAGACAAATCCACCCGACCGCAGGTACGGCCTCTCACTGGACCGCCACGCTACGGCGATCAATGAGGCCGACCGCCTCTACTACGCGGATCCTCGGATCAAGTCGATCTCCCAGTTCGAGCTGTTTGACGTTCCGTCGTCTCCGGACGAAAATCCCGCCAACGAGGTCTACACCACCGGGCTGAGGTTCCTGGACGGCACCCCGAAGCCCTCCCTGGCGGCCTACAGGATGCCGCTGGTGGTCTCCCTCCGCTCCCGGGACGAGGTGGAGGTGTGGGGCCAGGTCCGCCCGGCGGCGGGCCCCGCGACCGCCGACATCATGGTCTCGCCGCGATCGGAAGGGCCGTTCAGGCCTGCCTTGCGCGTGCGTACCAGCCGGGCGGGGTACTTCCAGCTGCTGCTGCGCAGGAAAGACGCCGCTCGATTGCACTACCGGCTGCGGTGGCGCAGCTCAGATGGCGTCCTCTTCCAGAGCCGCAAGGCGCGGGCGGGACGGCCCATACGCTACCTCGGCTGACCCGGACGCCTGCCCGTCCCCCGGCCCCACGCGCTCTCGCGTGGCCGGCGCCGCGCCCCGGTACGTAAGGTTGAGAGCGCATGAGCGACCCTGTCAGCGAGCTCCGTAGCGCGGTGTTGGCGGCGGCTTTGGCCGTGCGCGGGGGCGGGTCGGTGGAGCCGCCGATATTGGAGCGCCCGCCCAAGCCGGAGTTCGGCGACTACTCCACGAACGCGGCCATGTTGCTGGCGCCCGGGCTGGGCGAGCCTCCGCGTCAGGTAGCGGATCAGATCGCGGCTGAGCTTGGTGCCCGCCTCGGCGATTCGCTGCGCAGCGCGCAGGTGGCCGGCCCCGGGTTTCTCAACCTGTTCATGTCGGACGCGTGGTGCGCTCGCTCGCTCGCCGGCATCCTCGAGGCCGGGGAGGCCTACGGCGGGGGCGAGCGCTCCGCGGGGCGGCGGATGAATGTGGAGTTCGTGAGCGCCAATCCCACCGGCCCTATCACGGTGGCCGCCGGGCGTCACGCCGCCTACGGGGACTCGCTCTGCCGGATCCTCGAGTTCGCCGGCAACGAGGTGGATCGCGAGTACTACGTGAACGACCGCGGAACCCAGATCGAGCGCTTCGGGGCCTCGATCCGCGCCCGGGCAAACGGCGAGCCACCACCCGAGGACGGCTATCAGGGGGACTACGTGGTCGAGGTGGCCGAGCGCATTGCAGGGGCCGCCGGCATGGACTCCGACGAGGCCGCCGCGCTCGGCGTGAAGATCATGCTCGAGGAAATCAGAGCCACGCTCGAGCGGTTCCGCGTGTGCATGGACGTTTTCGCCTCCGAGCGCTCGCTCCACGAGTCGGGGGCGGTCACCGCCGTACTCGAGAGGCTCAAGCACCCCGGCCATGTGTATCCGCTGGAGGGCGCCCTGTGGCTGCGCACCACGAGCTTCAAGGACGACAAGGATCGCGTGCTCGTGCGCTCCGGCGGCGAGCTGACCTACTTCGCCTCAGACATCGCCTATCACGAGGACAAGCGCTCCCGCGGATACGACCGCGTGATCGCCATCTGGGGTGCCGACCACCACGGCTACGTCGCCCGCATGCGCGCTGCCTGGGAGGCCCTTGGCGGCGAGCCCGAGGGTCTCGAACTACTGATCATGCAGCTCGTGAACCTGCTCGAGGGCGGTCAGCGGTCCCAGATGTCCAAGCGTGGGGGGGAGTTCGTTTCGCTCGACGACCTGATGGAGGACATCGGCGTGGATGCCACCCGCTGGTTCCTGCTTCAGCGCAGCCACGACACCACGCTCGACCTGGATCTCGACCTGGCCCGACGGCAGAACCAGGACAACCCCGTCTACTACGCGCAGTACGCCCACGCGCGAATCGCCAGCGTCCTGCGCAGGGCCGGCGAGCAACGGCTGGGGGAAGCGCTCGCCGCCGACGTGGGGGGGAGCGCCGAGGAGCTTCACCACTCCTCCCGCCGCCTGGTGCAGCGCCTGCTGGAGTTCCCGGAGGAGATCTCGGATGCCGCGAACCGGCGCGCTCCGCACCGCTTGACCACGTATGTGACCGAGGTGGCCCAGGACTTCTCGGCGTTCTACCGCGACTGCAAGGTCGTCGGCGCCGCCGAGGAAGGTGGGGATGAGGAATTGCGTATCGCCATGTGCGAGGCCACACGCCGGGTGATCGCCCGCTCGCTGGACCTCTTGGGGGTGGCCGCGCCCGCGGAGATGTAGCCGCCTCTCGGGCCGGGGCGCTCCCGCTGCGGCGAGTCAGATCTCGCTGAAGAAGTTGATCCCGAGGTCGTTCATCAAGCCGAGCGCCTCCGAGTTGAGGCGCGTCAGCTCGTTCGTGTAGAGCAGCCCGCCCATCGCTATCAGCACGATCCCTGACACCACCGTGATCACCGTGTAGTGGTCCCGGAAGAAACGGAAGAAGCCAGATACCCGGGAGAAGGCCAGCGCGCTCAGCATGAACGGCACCGCCAGACCAAGTGCGTAGAAGGCCAGCAGCACTCCGCCCTGTCCGACCGTGCTCTCGTTCCCCGCCGCGGTCAGGACAGCGCTCAGGGTGGGCCCCGTGCACGGCAGCCACGCCACCGCGAAGGCGACCCCGGCAAGGATAGGACCGCCCGCGGAGGCCCGTGACATGAGCCCGTCCGGACGCCACTGGCGGTTCAGCCGGCCGACCAGCAGGCTGGCGATGAACAGCACGCCCATCACGATCAGGACGATCGCCGAGATCTGGCGGAGGAGCAGCCGGTGCTCCTGAAGCGTCCGTCCGAGTCCGGTGGCAGTCATCCCGAGGGCCATGAACATGACCGTGAAGGACAGACAGAAGAGCAGCGCCGGGCCGATGAGCTTGTTGCGACTCCTTCCCTCCTGAATGTCCGCGAAGGAGAGCCCCGAGATCGCCGACAGGTAGCCGGGCACGAGCGGGAGCACGCACGGCGAGACGAACGAGATGAAGCCCACGCCGAACGCAGCCACCACGGTGGTGTCCACGCCGGCCGCCATCACCGTCGCGGCGATCACAGGTCGTACCTGTCCAAGTCGGATTCGAGCCGCTTGGCGACCGCCCCTCCGGGCGCCGGGCCCGACGGCGGTCGGGGCGCGCGGACGCCCGCCGTCTCGGGCTCGTCCTCCTCCAGCGGGGGATCGCGTTTCCAGTCGCACCTCTGCCCACGGCGCCAGCGGAGCGCGGAGGCTCCGAGGGCACCACCTGCCAGAAGGATCCCGAGCGCCGGAACGAGGTAGGCGGCGAGGTCGAAGCCGTCGTCTCCCGGGAGTGCGAGCACCTCGTCACCGAACTCGGCGGCCAGGACGGCCTTCACCTCGTCCTTCGACCGGCAGCGGTCCACGAGTCGGCGGATCAGCTCGCGCTCGCGCTGTGCCTGCGGAGCCTCCGTGGCCAGCTCGAGTGGGGTGCCGCACACCGGGCACATGACCTCGTCCTCGACGTCGCCGAGGGTGGTCTTCGGGCAGGCCGCAGCGGCGGGCGCTGCCGCCGCAAGCAGGACGAGCACCGTGGCGAGCAGGCGCTTCAGCCGGGACTCCCCAGCAGCGGCAGGACCTTCTCGCGCATGAACGCCTCGTCTACCGGGCCCCGCCTGATCGCCACGATCCGGCCCCGGCGGTCGATCACGACCGTCTCGGGCACGCCGGAGGCGCCGTAGTCGGAGCGCAGCGAGTCGTCCTTGTCGCGCAGCTGCGGGTAACTCAGCCCGAACTCGCGCACAAAAGCTCGCGCGTCGCTGGATACATCGAGCACGTCCACCCCGACCACGGTTCCCTTGTCGCCCGCGGAGATCCGACGGTGCCACCGCTCGAGCAGCGGGGACTCGGCTCGGCACGGGTCACACCACGACGCCCAGATGTTGAGCACAACCACCCTGCCGCGGAGGTCGGCGAGCGACAGTCGGCCGCCCCCTGACAGGCGCGGGAGGTCGAATGCCGGGGCCCCGACGCGCTCACCCCGAGCCAGGGCCTGTTCGATGCCCCGGTCGGGACGGTTCGAGCCGAGGCCATAGGCGAGCAGCCCGATCAGCGCGGCGACACCCACGACGGCGGCGATGGCGAAGGGGGAGCGGACGCGCTTCATAGGCGTCGTGAAGGGTATTGAGGCGCTCCACCCAGCAGGCCGGTGCGGCTAGAATCGGCGGGTCGGCGCGGACGTAGCTCAGCTGGTAGAGCGCGAGCTTCCCAAGCTCGAGGTCGCGGGTTCGAGGCCCGTCGTCCGCTTAGGCGCATTCATTGCTGGGTAAGTGTGTCCTCGGAACGCCGAAGGAGGACACGTTGCGGGATCTGGAGCAGGTATAGCGGTGGGCGCGCACAGGCTTCCATCTCGCTTTGAACGGTCATTTGCCTACCACCTGGCGCGCGACACCTGGCTGCCCACCGTGGTCTCGCAGGCCCGACTCGAACTGCCCCGGACGGCCGAGGGCCCGCGCCGGGCCCGCCTGTGTGTGCGGGAGGAGCTCGGCGTCCGCCTGGGGGAGGAGGAGCGCGAGATCCTGGAGGCGCTCGTGACCGAACTCGTGAGCAACGCCGTGGCCCACAGCGAGCGGGGCCCTGAAGGGACCGTCACGCTCCACATGGCCCTGGCCCCCGAGCGGATCCGGGTGGAGGTATGCGACGGCGGGGTGGGCTTCGGCCTGGCCGAGCTGGTGAAGCCGCGCGCGGAGCCGGGCGGCTACGGGCTCGTGATGGTCGACCGGGCAGCCAGCCGGTGGGGAATAGCCGCGGACGAGGGAAGCTGCGTGTGGTTTGAGCTCGACCGCTCGGGTTCCGCCGGCTAACCGGGATCGCGCGGCTCGCTAAGCTTCACGCCGGTTTGGCAAGGGCTCGCATAAAGATCTGGCAGCCCATTGCGCTCGGCGCCCTCCTGCTGACGGGGCTCGCGGCGCCCGGCCCGGCCCGGGCGTCCTCCACCCAGTTCTCGATCCTCCAGGACGACGGCGTGCTGCTCGGGAGCACCCCCCACGATCCGAACAAGGCGATGGCGGAGGCAAAGGCCCTCGGCGTGGATGTCGTGCGGGTCGGTATCAGCTGGTCCAAGGTCTCGCCCCAGCCCACCTCGCGCAGCATGCCGGCTGGGTTTGAGGTCGGGAACCCCGACTCGCCGGGCTATGACTGGAGGTATTGGGACGACTTCGTGGAGCGCGCGCGCCTCAACGGGTTGAAGGTGCTGATGACGCTCGCTCCGCCGTTGCCGTTCTGGGCATCCGAGGAGCCAAGCCGCTGCCCGCACCGGATCGGGGGTTACCGCAACCTCGCCCTCTCCTGCATGTGGAAGCCAAAGCCCAAGCTGTTCGGTGAGTTCGCGAAGGCCGTCGCCCGGCGCTACGGGAGCTCGGCGCCAAACGCGGCCGCGGGTGGCCATGGCGGCCAGTTGGCCCTGTACTCACTCTGGAACGAACCCAACCTCGAGCACTACCTCTACCCCCAGCTCGTCCGCACGCGCCACGGGACCGTGGATGTCGCCGCCCGTCGCTACCGCGAGCTCTGGAGCGAGGGTTGGAAGGCGATCGCGGCCAATGACCCGGCGATGCGCAACAAGGTCCTGTTCGGCGAGACCGCTGCGATCAGCTCGCCGATGGACACGCTGTACGCGGCGCTCTGCCTCGACGAGCGAGGGCGTCCCTTCCGTGGCAAGCTGAAAAGCCTGCAGGGGTGCACGCGCCCCGAGAGGCTTCCGATCGGGGGGCTGGCCCTGCATCCGTACAACAAGGAGGGCGGCGGGTCGGTCTTCTCCCGCTCGTTCACCCAGGACTCGCTGCCGCTGGCGCATGTAAACCGGGCACACCGGCTGATGGACAGGGCGGCCCGGCTCGGTCGCATTCCCGGCGGCAGGGGCATCTACATCACCGAGTTCGGGTTCCAGTCGAGCCCGCCCGACCGCGTCATCCGCACAAGCCTCCCCCGGCATGCCGCGGCGCTGAACGAGGCAGAGCGGCTCTTCTACGGCGACCGCCGTATCAAGTCCACCGCCCAGTACGAGATCTTCGACGTGCCCGACCACCGCGAGTTCAACACCGGGCTGCGACTGGTCAGCGGCAGGAAGAAGCCGGCGTGGGACGCGTACAGGATGCCGTTGGTGGTGACCAAGCTCTCAGGAGATCTGGTCGAGGTATGGGGCCACGTGCGGCCGGCGCGGGGGCGTGTGCGCCTGAACGTGACCGCCGTCGGGTCCTCGCGCACCACGGTGGCCCACCCTCGCACGAACTCCGCCGGCTACTTCCGGATCCGGCTGCGCAGGCGGGATGCCACCAGACTGCGGTACCGGCTCGAGTGGTCGAGCCCCGACGGGACGCTGCTCCGTAGCCGGATCGCCCGGGCGGGCCCGCGGATCCGCTACTTCCCGGACTCGCCCACAGGGAGCTCCGCCGCGTTCACCGCATGGGCAAGCCTGAAAAGCTCTTTCATGCTCTGAGTTCGCCGCTCCCGGCGGTCTGGGCCAGGCCGCCGGGAGTGAGCGCTCTCTTTCAGACGTTGCGGTAGCGCAGCCTCTTCCCGGCCGTCGCCACACGGCTCGTGAAGAATTGGCCCGAGTCGAAGTTCTGCCAAACCACCCGCCAACGCGCGCTCGAGGCGCCCGCGCGGTTGACGTTGATGCGGAAGATCCCGCGCCTGTTGGTGAGGGGCTGGGCCACGCTTGCGAAAGATCCGCCCCCTCGGGCCATCTGGACATCCACTCTCGTGACGGGGCCGCCCATCAAGAGCCGCGAGGGGCGCGCCTGGCCGTAGACCTCTACTGAGCTTCCCGAGCGTCTTGTCACCACGATTGGCACGCGGTAGGCGGCGTAGGCCGGCTTGGCCCGCCCCCTGCTGTCGCGCAGGCCGGTGTTGAACTGGTCGCGCTGGGGTACGTCGGCGAGCTCGTACTGAGACACCGATTTGAGGCGCCGGTCACCGTAGAAGAGCCGGTCCGACTCGTTGATCAGGCGGGCCTGGGCACCCCAGGACACTCCGAACGGATCGGGTGGCCTTGTCTGAAAGCCGAACTCGGTGACAAAGGCGCCCTTGCCGCGACCGATCCGCCCGTGCCTGGCGGCGCCGTCGAGCAGGCGATACAGCCGTGGCATGTAGGCGAGCGGGAGCGAACTCTTGGTCGAGGTCCTGCTCTGGGTGTTGCCGTAGCCCCCGAAGTTGTACGGGTGGATGGCCACGCCGCCGATATTCAGCCGCGCTACCCGTCCCGAGCAACCTTGAAG
>JACCUO010000250.1 GCA_013811765.1 Thermoleophilaceae bacterium
GGGCTCCAGCGACCCGAGGACGGCGTCGGACCGCTGGTCCACCGCCTCTATCGGACGCGGATGCGGGGTTCCAAGATATCCCCGCAAGAGCTGATGGACGCGATCAAGTCGGACCTCGACGACATCGCGCCCTCCGAGTTCGCCAGCTTCCAGAAGGTCCGTGGGGCGGAGGGCCGGCTCGTGGTGGGAGACGAGTATGTGGTGCGGATGCCCGGCCCGTGGGACGGACCGGTCCGCGTGATGGCGACCACCTCGACATCCTTCCGGCTCGCCACGCTCGACGGGCATCTCGAGGCAGGCCAGATCGAGTTCCGCGCGTCCTACGGACACCAGACCCTTGAATTCGCGATCGAATCCTGGGCCCGCAGCGGCGACCGGCTCTCGGATCTCCTCTACACCAACTTGCGCATGTCCAAGGAGGTCCAGCTGCACATGTGGACCTCGGTGCTCGAGCGGATAGTCGAGCTGAGCGGGGGGCGCATGTCGGGCGGTATCGCGATCACCACCCGCCGCGTGGACGAGCAGGAAGGCGCGGGCGGCAGCGGGCTCGGCCCACGCCTCGGGCGAGCGCGGCGGAGGCTTGCCGAGCTTGCCGGGCGCCGGCTCAACTTCGAGCTCGATCCGGAGCATCCGCCCTCCGAGCGCGACGGTTGGCATCTCGACGACATGAGGGAGCCACTTCCGCATGAGCGCTCCGGCCCGCCTGAGCAAGATGGCAGTTGGGAGATCGCACGCGAGCTGATGTGCGCCTATCAGGTGGCCGACCCCGAGGTGGTGCGCGCGACGTACCGCCGCGATGAGCCGCTGGCGGGGCGCGACATGCTGCTTCAGATCCGTTTCGCGGGGCTGCGGTTCTACGTGGGCGTGCGGGTGGGTGAGGTCTATGACGAGACGCGCGAGGTGGATGGCCGGTCAGCCCGCGTGTTCGGCTGGGACTACCGCACGCTTGAGGGGCACTTCGAGCAGGGCCAGATGCACTACGAGGTGTGGAAATGGCTCGACACCGGCGATGTCGAGTTCCGCCTCCACGCCTTCTCGCAGACCGCACACAGCGGGCCGCGTCTTCTGCGCCTGGGCTATCGCCTCGTGGGCCGGCGCGAGCAGCTGGACTTCTACCGGCAGGTGTGCCGGCGGATGCGGGGGCTCACCGCGGCGGAGCTCGAGACGCGCAGGGCCGCGTCGTTCAGCGCGCCGGCTTCGTAGCCTCCGCGAACAGGTCACACGCCCCGAGCGGCGCGGTGAGCCGCCTTCGCGCGAGCCGCGGATAGAGCCGCCGCGCCCGTTCGGAGGGCACGAACGAGGTGTGCAGCCACTGCCCGTAGTGACCGCGGACCGCCGAGAAGCCCGCGCGGCGAAGCGCCCGGCGCATGGAGCGAACGGTCTGCTCGTTCACGTGCATGGTCCGCTCGACCGCACTGCGCGGCTCGGCCGGCCAGCGCGTCCAGCGTGGGGGCCACAGGGCGCGCTGGACCCTGTAGGTCACGTCGTAGACCAGCCGGTTGGGCATCGTGTGCACGAACACGCGACCGCCCGGTCGCAGCAGGCGCAAGGCCTCCGCCAGGGCGGTGTCGAGCTCCACCGGGCTCAGGTGCTCGACCACGTCGAGCAGCGTCACGAGGTCGGCCTCCCCGTCAGGAAGGGGAACCGCCCTGGCGTCGGCCAGGACCACGGATGCGCGGTCGTCCAGATCGTGGGCCGACAGCGTCTCTCGAGCCAGCTCTACCGCGGCGTGCGAGTAGTCGACCCCGGTGGCCCGCGCAGCCCCCTGCTCGATGGCCACCGCGACCAGCTCGCCGCGGCCGGTTCCGATGTCCACCACGGTCTCGCCCTCGCGCAGGCACGCCATGGCCAGCGCACCCTTGTAGAGCCCTGAGGGCGTCCTGCCGCCCGACTCGCGCCACTGCGGCGCACCGGCACAGCATTCGAGGAAGTACTCGCGGTCGTACTCGGCCTGGGAGACGGCGGGGTCGGGGAGATCCGCGGACTCGGCCACCCGCGCAAAGCTACTAGCCTGCCGCGCGTGCCGGACAAAGCGAGATGGAGCCCCGGCGAGGGGCGCGCCGCCCTGGTCACCGGAGCCCAGGGCTTCATCGGTTCCTGGCTCGCCCAGCGGCTGCTCGACGAGGGTGCGCAGGTGATCGTGCCGCGCAGGGACTGCCCACCCGACTCGCGCTTCCGAACCGAGGGGATCGAGCAGGGCTGCACCGTCGTGCTCGCCGACCTCCAGGACTACGCGAGCCTCGTGCGCATCCTCAACGAGCATGACGTAAGCACCGTCTTCCACCTCGCGGCACAGACGATCGTGGGCACCGCCAACCGCTCGCCCCTCTCGACCTTCGAGGCCAACGTGCGCGGCACCTACAACCTCCTCGAGGCGTGCCGCACCGTGGGCGAGCAGGGCGACCCGGTGGAGCGCATCGTGGTGGCCTCCTCCGACAAGGCCTACGGGTCCCATGAGACGCTCCCCTACCGCGAGGACTTTGCCCTCCAGCCGCGCTACCCCTACGACGTCTCCAAGGCGTGCGCCGACATGATTGCGCGGTCCTATGCGTTCACCTACGAGATGCCCGTGGCCGTCACCCGCTTCGCGAACATCTACGGCGGCGGGGACCTCAACTGGTCACGTATCGTGCCGGAGACCTGCCGTGCCCTGGTGCAGGGCGATCGCCCGGTGATCCGGTCGGACGGGTCGCCCGAGCGCGACTATCTCTACGTGGAGGACGCCGTCGGCGCGTACCTTGCCGTGGCGGGGTCTCTCGACCGGCCGGAGCTCCGCGGGCGGGCCTGGAACGCCGGCTGGGGGGCGCCGCTGTCGGTCCTCGAAGTCGTGGACTCCCTGGCGCGTGTCTCGGGACGCCACCTCGAACCGGACATCCGGGGCAGCGGGACGCCGCACGGCGAGATTGACCGGCAGTTCCTGGACTCGACGGCGATCCGTGACGAGCTGGGCTGGAAGCCGAGCCTCGCGCTCGACGAAGGGCTCGAGCGCACCTTCGCCTGGTACGAGCAGCGCCTGGCCTGATGGTCGCCGCCCCGGCACGCGCGCCCGATGCGGTGGCGCCGCCGCCCGGCAATCCGCGCTTCCCGCTGGTCGACTCGCTCCGGGCGCTGGGGTTCCTGATGGTCTTCACGGTGCACGCGGCCGGACAGGCCGGGATCTTCAAGGACCCAGCCGGGGTCCCCTGGTATGGAGCGTTCGTGACCAGGCTCGAGGTGGCCCTTCCGATGTTCTTCGCGATCTCGGCCTTCCTGCTGTACCGGCCCTTCGTGGCCGGGGAGGTCGGTTCGGCCAGGCGCCCGCGAGTGCGATCCTTCGCCCGCGCGCGCGCCCTGCGGATCGTCCCTGCATTCTGGGTCGCGCTCACGCTGGCCGCGATCTACCCCGGCATCACGGGCGGATGGAGCGAGCACTGGTGGGGCTACTACCTCTTCCTCCAGGAGTACGTGCCCTCGTGGAATGTCGGGAGCTTCCAGCACACCTGGCATCTCTCGGTCGAGATCACCTTCTACGCACTGCTGCCCTTTCTGGTGGTGCTCGGCACGCGGCTGGCGCGAGGGCAGGATCGGCGCGGGGCCCTGCGCGGGCAGGCGCTCGTGGTGGCCGGGCTCTACGCGCTGAGCGTTCTCACCCGGGTGATCCTGACCGTGGCGGGCTACGAGGCGGAGGTGGCCACGGTGCCGATGTCTCCTCATGAGGCGTTCTCGATAGTGCTTCCCGGAACGCTCTACACGGCGCTTCCGGCGAGCTTCGACTGGATAGCGTTGGGCATGGCCCTGGCGATCACGAGCGTCTGGCTCGAGGGCGCGTCCCGGGAGCCCCGATGGGTACGCGCCATCCGGGACCACCCGACCCGGCCGTGGGCGCTGGCGGCGGTCATCTGGCTTGCGCTCGTCTGGCTGGGGCCCGAATACCCCGAGCCCTACAGGCCTGCATCGTTCTTCATCGCCGAGGTGTCGTACGGGGTGATCTCGGTGCTTCTGCTGGCACCCGCGGTGTTCGGCCATACGGCCGGGGGAATGGTGCGCAGCTTCCTCGCCCTGCGCCCGCTGGCCTGGCTGGGGCTCGTCTCCTACGGATTCTTTCTCTGGCACCTGCCGATCCTCGTGAAGATCGGGGACACCGGCGCCTTCAGCGTCCCGGGCGTGCCCCGCACGGTCGAGGTGTGGGCCATGGGCTTCCTGCTCACCCTTCCGTGCGCGGCGGCCAGCTACTACCTGCTGGAGCGCCCTCTGCTGCGCCTGAAATACCGGCGGCGCGAACAGGCGCGGGCTCCGGGCCGCGAGCCTGCGACCTCGGGCCCCCCCGGGTGACGGAGGCCTGCCCCAAGAGATGGGGCGGCGCCGCGTGACCGGCCCGCCCCGTGGCACCGAAGTGGCGACTCCGGTACCCGTCGCAGCCTACCTACGCCCTCACTCCGCCTGCGGCGGGCGGAGGAGCGTCTAGCCGCGAGACTCCTCCTCGCCGGCACCAGGCCCCGTGCCGCGCTCCGGCTCTGCGGGCTTTCTCGCGTCCTCGGCCTTCCTCGCCTCCTCCCGCTGCTGCCATTCCTCCTGCCCCATCTTCCCGGGGCCTCCACCGGTCCCACCGCCGCCGCGA
>JACCUO010000278.1 GCA_013811765.1 Thermoleophilaceae bacterium
AGATAATCGATGCGGCTGGTGAGGCCGGTGAAATCGCCGATGCCGTCGCCGTTGCCGTCCAGAAATGTCTCCACGTCCAGGCAGTAGACCACGGCGTTCTTCCACCACAGGTCGCTCGTGGCCTTGATGCTCATGGGCCGAGGTGGGGTAGCACGTGCTCGCCGAAGGCGTCGATGAAGGCGGTCAGGTCCTGGCCCACGTGGTGGAGGTTGATCTCGTCGAAGCCGAGGTCTGCGAACTCGCGCAGCCACTCGACGTGCTGATCGAGGTCGGCCGATACCAGGACCGCCTCGCGCACCTTGTCGTGGGTCACGTCCCGCGCCAGCACGTCGAACTCCTCGGCCAGTTCGATGTCCCAGGGGACCGGTGGCGCAAAGACGTTGGTGCGCCACTGGTCATGGGCCACCTGGAGGGCCTCCTCCTCGCTCGGGGCCCACGACAGGTGGACCTGCAGCACGAGCCGCTTGCCCTCACCGCCATTCTCGCGAAACGCGGCGATCATCTCCCGCAGCTTGTCGTGGGGCTGGTTCGCCGTGGCCAGCCCGTCGGCCCACGAGCCGGCCCTGTGCGCGGTCTCCACGCTGATCGCCGGTCCCACGAGCGGCGGCGGCTCGGCCGGGAGCGTGTGGAGCTTGGCGCGGTCCACCCGCACGAGCCCGTCATGAGACACCGTCTCGCCCGCAAAGAGCCTGCGCATGATCTGCACGCATTCGTCGAGCCGTGCGGTACGGATCTCCTTGTCCGGCCAGGGAGCGCCTGTGATGTGCTCGTTGGAGGCCTCGCCGGTGCCGAGCGCCACCCACAGCCGTCCAGGGAACATCTCGCAGAGCGTGGCGGCCGCCTGGGCCACGATCGCCGGGTGGTAGCGCTGACCCGGCGCGTTCACGACGCCGAAGGGCAGGCTCGTGGCGCCCATCGCGGCCCCGAGCCACGACCAGACAAAGCCCGACTCGCCCTGGCGCTCACTCCAGGGCGAGAAGTGGTCCGAGGCCATGATCGCCTGAAAGCCCGCGGCCTCCGCGTGCTTGGCGTACTCGAGCAGACGGCTGGGCGGGATCTGCTCGTGAGAGCAGTGCATACCTACGACGGTCACGGCTGGAGGCTACCTGCGGGAAGGGAGATGCGCGTGTGCCCATCCCCCCGCCGTTAGCCTGTCCGCCCGATGAGCGCGATGGAAGACGTGGTGATCCTCTGCGGGGGCAGGGGCACCCGCCTGCAGGAGCACACGCGGGAGATTCCCAAGCCGCTCGTGGAGATCGGGGGGCGCCCGATCCTGTGGCACGTGATCCAGATCTACGCAGCCCAGGGATTTCGCAGCTTTCTACTGTGCACGGGATACCGCGGGGAGCTGATCGAGCGGTTCGCCGCCGACGAGCCGTGGCCCGAGGGCACACGCGTGCGGTGCGTGGAGACAGGGGTGGACACGCCCACCGGTGGCCGCATCCACCTCGTCCGGGACCGGATCGAGGGCCGTCCCTTCTGTGCCACCTACTCCGACGGGGTGGCCGACATCGACCTCGCCGCACTCGTGCGCAGCCATTCCGATTCGGGCAGGACCGCCACGATGACCGTGGTCCAGCCCGAGCTGCAGTTCGGCGTGACCGAGCTGGGGGAGGACGGTCAGGTGCGCGGTTTCAGGGAGAAGCCGCGTTCCGAGCACTGGATCAACGGAGGCTTCTTCTGCTTTGAGCCCGAGGTGTTCGACTACCTGACTGAGGAGAGCGTTCTCGAGCGGGCCCCGCTGGAGCGGCTCGCGGCGGAGGACCGGCTGCACGGCTACCGCCACACCGGCTTCTGGGAGTGCATGGACACCTACAAGGACTCCGTCCAGCTGAACGACCTCTGGGCCCAGGGCCGGCCCCCGTGGAAGGTCTGGGCCTAGCCCTGGTCACTCCACCGACCGGCCCGATCCGTGTTGCGCTCCTCAGCCCCTGCTACTGGCCCGAGGTCAGGCGCGGGACCGAGCGCTTCACCCGTGACCTGGCCGACGGGCTGATCGAGCGGGGTCACCGCCCGCGGCTGATCACGAGCCATCCGAAGCCGGGCTCGACCACGGTCGAGGATGGCCTTCCGGTGAGGCGCAACCGCCGCCCCCCGGAGCGCTGGTTGGGGCGCCTGGGCTTCGAGGACCACCTGACCCACTGGCCGCTTGGCTATGGCTCGCTGAGGCGTGGTGGCCACGACATTGCACACGCGCTGCACCACTCCGACGCGCTGGCGGCCGCCCGCTGGTCAACGGCCACGGGGCGGCCATCGGTCTTCTCCTTCATGGGCATCCCGCGCGAGGAGGGGTTCGGCCACCGCCGTCTGCTCGGGCGCGTCATGCGGGGTGCGGTCGAGGGCACCGATGCGGTGGTGGTGCTCAGCCGCGCGGCATCCGAGCGCATGCAGCAACTCCTGGGCGTGGAGGCCCGCGTGATCCCGCCGGGGGTGGACACCGAGGCCTTCACCCCTGGCGGCGCACGCGCCGAGCAGCCGACGATCTTTTGCGGCGCGGATCCCGCCGAGCCGCGCAAGCGCGTCGCGCTGCTGGTCGAGGCTTTCAACGCGGTCAGGCGGTCGCTGCCTGAGGCTCGGCTGGTCCTTTCGGAGCCCGGGAACGACGCTGCTGCCCTAAGCGGGCTGGAGGGGGTGGAGCTACGCAACGTTGACGACCGGACGGCGCTCGCCGCCGCCTATCGCGAAGCGTGGGTGTCCGCGCTGCCTTCCTACTCGGAGGCATTCGGGCTGGTGCTGCTCGAGGCGCTGGCCTGCGGCACCCCGGTCGTGGGGAGCAACCTCGACGGCATCCCTGAGCTGCTCGACCGGGACTCGATCGGGCGGGTTTTCGACGGGGAGGACCCGCAGCAGCTGGCCAAGGTGCTGCTCGAGGCGCTCGACCTGGCGCGCGACCCGGCTACCCCGGCCGCCTGCCGCCTACGCGCCGAGGAGTTCTCCCGGGACCGCTGCACCGAGCGCTATCTGGAGCTCTACACCGAGCTCCTCGTGCGCTGAGCCGGCGGCCCCCCGAACTCTTCGGCCTTTCCCCCGGAAGGAACTTCGCCGGCGCGGGCGAAAGACGACCTCGTGAAGACGACGGGCACCTCCGCACTCACGCTGTCCGCCGAGATCCGCCAGCGCTTCGACGAGTTCTCCCGCTCACAGAAGGACGTGGGCCAGTACATCGTCGACCATCTCGACGAGGCCTCATTCCACACGGCCGAGGAGCTGGCGCGACGTGCGAACACATCGAGCTCGACGGTCGTGCGCTTCGCCCAGGCCCTCGGCTTCGAGGGCTTTCCCGAGCTTCAGGCCGCCGCGCGCGACGAATACCGCCGCGCCCGCGAGGGGGCCGATGGCGTCGTGGACCTGGCCAACCCGCCGCTCTTCCCGATCGACCAGACGGGGTTCGAGGCGGCGCTCGCCGCCGACCACGTGAACGTGGAGGAGACCGCGCGCCGGCTCGATCGCGAGGAGGTCACGGCGGCGATCGAGCTGATCTCGCGCGCCGACCGAATCGTGCTCTGCGGCACGGATCAGATGGCGTTCTTCGCGAGCTATCTGCGTCACCTCCTGATGCTGCTCGACCTGCGCTGCGAAGTGGTGGCGAGCCCCAGCCAGGAGGGCCTGGCGAAGCTCGGCCGCATCGATGAGCGCACCGTGCTCGTAGGTTTCTCGGCCGGCCGGCCGCACCCGCTCGTGATGCGCGCCCTGA
>JACCUO010000059.1 GCA_013811765.1 Thermoleophilaceae bacterium
CCCGCTTGCCTGGGATGAGCTGCTCGCAAGGGGGGAGGGCGCGGATTTGGCGTTCGAGCAGCTTCCCTTCGCCCATCCGCTGTGGGTGCTCTACAGCTCGGGCACCACCGGCCTGCCCAAGGCGATCGTGCACGGCCAGGGCGGGATCCTGCTCGAGCACCTCAAGAAGATGAACCTGCACGTGGATGCGAGGGAGAGAGACCGCGTCTTCTGGTTCACGACGACCGGCTGGATGATGTGGAACTTCCTCGTCGGGGTCCTGCTCACGCCCGCCGAGATCGTGCTGTACGACGGCAGCCCTGCTCACCCGGATCTCACCGTCCTGTGGGACCTCGCCGAGCGCACGGAGACCACATGCTTCGGCACCTCGGCGGCGTACGTGGCCTCGTGCATGAAGGGCGGAGCCCGGCCCCGTCAGGGGCGCGACCTCTCGGCCCTGCGCAGCGTGGGCTGCACCGGGTCACCGCTCTCGCCGGAGGGCTTTCGGTGGGTGTACGACCACGTGGGGGCGGACACGTGGCTCTTCTCGACCTCGGGCGGCACCGACGTGTGCACGGCGTTCGTGGGCGGTTGCCCGCTGCTGCCGGTCTACCTCGGTGAGCTCCAGGCGCGCTCTCTGGGAGCGAAGGTGGAAGCCTTCGACGAGGACGGCAACAGCGTGGTTGGCGAGGTGGGCGAGCTTGTGATCACCGAGCCGATGCCCTCCATGCCAGTTGCATTCTGGGGCGACCCCGAGGGCGAGCGCCTGCGTGAGAGCTATTTCTCAACCTACCCGGGCGTCTGGCGCCACGGCGACTGGATCGAGATCACCGAACGCGGCACCGCGATCATCTACGGGCGCTCTGACTCGACCATCAACCGCGGCGGCGTACGCATGGGCACGAGCGAGATCTATCGCGCGGTGCTCGGGATCGAGCAGATCGTGGACGCTCTGGTGGTCGACGTGCCCTCGGGTGAGGAGAGCTGGATGCCACTGTTCGTCGTCCTGCGCGCGGGCGCCGAGTTGGACGGGGCGCTAAAGCTCGAGGTAGCCCGTAGAGTCCGCGAGGAGTGCTCGCCCCGGCACGTGCCCGATCAGGTCATCGCTGTGGGCGAGGTGCCCCGCACCCTGTCCGGCAAGCTGCTCGAGGTACCGGTCAAGCGGATCCTGATGGGCGAGCCGGCCGAGCAGGCCGCCAGCCGCGACTCGCTGCAGAACCCCGCGGCGCTCGACCCGTTCGTAGAGCTGGCGGCGCGGCGATCCGGTTGAGCGCTTCTCCCGCCGGCACGTTCTGATCCCTCCACCGGCACCCTCTGATCCCACCACCGGCACCTGATCTCCCGCCGGCACGTTCTGATCCCACTTGTGGGTCCGTGGGACACCAAAGTGCGCACGGAATCGACAGCGGCCGTCACGCGCTGTCCGGGCCGCGGGTTTCCGCCACCCGCCCGCGGGTATCCTGACCACGCATGGACCAACTGCCCGGCACGCCCGCCTCGCTCTGGGTGGAGACCTCGCCCCCGACGGCCTACCCGGCGCTCGACCGTGATGTGAGCGCCGACGTCGCGGTGCTCGGCGGCGGCATCGCCGGGTTGACTAGCGCGCTGCTGATCGCGCGTGCGGGCCTCTCAGTCGTGCTCGTGGACGCCGGCAAGGTCGGCCGCGGGGTCAGCGGCTACTCCACCGCCAAGGTCACCTCGCTGCACAGCCTCACATACGCCGACCTCGTCTCAAGTCGCGGGGAGGATCACGCCCGCGTCTACGGTGAGGCCAACGAGGGAGGTCTCGCCACGATTGCGCGGCTGGCGCGCGAGCTGGCGATCGAGTGCGACTTCCGCAGGCGCCCCAACTTCACCTACACGGAGTCCGAGGGTGAGCTGGACGGGGTGCGTGAGGAGGCTCAGGCCGCGAAGGACCTCGGCCTGCCCGCCTCGTTTGTGCAGGGAGACATCGGCCTGCCCTGGGAGGTGAAGGGGGCGGTGCGCTTCGAGGACCAGGCCGAGTTTCACCCGTGCAAGTACCTCGTCGGGCTGGCCCAGGCCGTGCGCGGCGCGGGCGGCGAGATTTATGAGGACACCCGCGCCGTCGACGTGTCGGACGGCGACCCCTGCACGGTCCGTACCGAGGACGGCCGCGAGCTGAAGGCAGGACACGTGATCGTGGCCACCCACTTCCCCTTCCTCGACCGCGCGGGCTTCTTCGCGCGGATGCATCCCGAGCGCTCCTACTGCCTGGCGCTGCGCGTCCGCGGCAGCGTCCCGCAGGGCATGTACATCAGCACGCAGGGTCACTCGCTGCGCTCCCAGCCGGTGCCGGGCGGCGGAGAGCTGTTCCTGGTCGGCGGCGAGAGCCACAAGGTGGGCCAGGCAGACGAGGCGGACCGGGTCCGGGCGCTCGACTCCTACGCGCGCGACCGGTTCGAGGTGGACAGCGTGGACTACCGCTGGTCAACGCAGGACAACATCCCGCTCGACTCCGTGCCCTACGTGGGCAAGCTCGCGCCGTTCTCGAAGCGAGTGCTGGTGGCCACCGGATTTCGCAAGTGGGGCTTTGCCAATGCGACGGCGGCGGCCATCATCCTCGCCGACGCGGTGAAGGGCGACGAGCACCCCTGGGCGGCCACATTCGACTCGACCCGTCTGGGTCCGGCATCCGCGGCCGCCACCTTCCTGAAGGAGAACGTGAACGTGGGCCGGCGCTTTGTCCAGGACCGCTTCAAGCGCGGCTCGGCCGAGGAGGTGGCACCCGGCGAGGGAGCGATCGTGCGTGACGGTGTTCGCCAGGCTGCCGTCCACCGCGATAAGGACGGGAAGCTCCACGCCCTCTCCGCGCGCTGTACCCACATGGGCTGCATCGTCGAGTGGAACAACGCGGAGCGCTCGTGGGACTGTCCCTGCCACGGGTCGCGGTTCGGGACCGACGGTCGCGTTCTCCAGGGCCCGGCGGTCGCTGCGCTCGAGCCGCGCGAGCTCCAGGCGCCTGAACCCGGCGAGCCGGGAACCGGCGAGGGGCCCCGGTGACGCGCGACGCCCCCCCAGTGCCCTCCACGGGTCCGAGTGCCGCCCAACGTGGCTGAGCCCGTGCCCGACGTACGGATCACGGAGTTCACCGACCCCGGCTGCCCATGGGCCTGGTCGGCCGAGCCGTTTCGCCGCCGGCTCGACTGGCTCTATGGCGAGCGCTTGGAGTGGCAAATCTGTGTCGTAGGGCTCTCAGAGACCCCTGAGGACTACCTGGCGAAAGGCTTCACCCCGGAGAAGCAGGCCCGCTCGTTCGAGCGGATCGCAAAGGAGCACGGGATGCCGATCGACACCGCGCCCCGGCCGCGGATGGCCGCCACCCTGCCGGCGTGCCGCGCGATCGTGGCGGCTCGCCTGAACGCTCCGGAGCGCGAGCGCACGCTGCTGAGGCGATTGCGCGTGCGGAACTTCTCGAGCGAGCTGCTCGACGAGCCGGAGACGATCGCCGCCGCAGCGCGTGACGCCGGCCTCGACCCCGCCGAGCTTGAGAGGTGGTCCCGCGGCGAGGATGTAGAGGCGGCCCTGCGCGAGGACATGGCGAGGGCCCGCGAGCCGATCCCGGCGGCTCGGGTGCTCGATGACAAGCTGGCCAACTGGTCGGGCGGGCGGCGCTACACCTGTCCGTCCTATGAGGTCGTGCGCGTGTCGGACGGGGTGCGGATCGCGGTGCCCGGCTTTCAGCCCTTCGGCGTCTACGACGTGTTGCTCGCCAACCTCGTGCCGGACTTGGAGCGCCGCGAGCCGGCCGAAAGCGCGGAGGAGGTGCTGGAGTGGACGGGCACCCCGCTTGCGAGCAAGGAGGTCGCGGTGGTGCGCGACATCCCGTTCGAGCGCGCTCGCGAGGAGCTCGGGCGCGTGGCGGATGAGTGTCATGTGGGCTCAGACGGGCTCTGGTCGCTTCCGCGGGCCTGACCAACGCATCATGAGCCCTCCCGATCGGGCGCGGGCTCTATCGGCTATCCGGTAGCAGCGACGAGCCGCTTCGCCAGCCCCTCCATGCCCAGCTCCTTCGCGGCGGCGGCCCCGCCCGCACGGTCCGTGGGGGAGTCCGGCGGCAGCTCTACGTCAACCGGGCGCAGGGTGGCGATCTCGCGGTAGGCCTCGAGCTCCGCGCGGGCGCGAGCGAGGATGTTGCGATCCGGCCCGTCGCGATCGGCGGCATCCAGGGCGTTCGCCAGCGATCCATGGCGGCGCAGGATGTCCGCCGCGCGCTTCTCTCCGATCCCCTTCATCCCCGGCAGCCCGTCGGACGGGTCGCCGCGCAGGGCTATGAAGTCGGGCACGAGCGCCGGCCCCACCCCGTAGCGGGCCTCCACCTCCGCCGGTCCCATCCGCTCGGGCCCGCGCTTTCCCCTTCCCCCGAGCAGTAGGACCGAGACCCGCTCGCCCGCGCACTGGAACATGTCGCGGTCCCCGGTCAGGATCAGCGCCTCGCTGCCGGCCTCCTCCTCGGCCCGCGCGAACGAGCCGAGCAGGTCGTCGGCCTCGAGGCTGTCGTGGTCCCGCACGGCCCATCCGAGCGCCGCATAGAGGCGCGGCGCCAGCTTCCACTGGCGGGCCAGGTCGGCCGGCATCGGCGGGCGGTGGGCGTGATAGCCGGGGTAGAGCTCCACGCGGTAGGTGGCGGCATCCGGGCCAAAGCAGGTCACGACCGCCCGGGCCTGGTGCTCGTCGGCTACGGCGAGGATGGTGTTCGTGCTCCCGAGCAGGGCATTCACCGGCAGGTCGTCGGCACCCTTGATCGAGTCCGGAAGGCCGTAGAAGGCCCGGTAGAGGAGATAGGGGGCGTCGACGAGAAGGAGCGGGCTGACCATTGACGCGGGCACCCTAATACGTGGTAGCGTTTCGCGGGTAAGGTCGGGCAGGTTGCCCGGCGAAGAAGTGCAGGCGCTCGCAGTCGTTGCTCATCAGCATCCTCCGCGTACGCAGCACATCACAAGAAGATCGTGGAGGAACTCCATGCCAAACGGAACCGTAAAGTGGTTCAGCGACGAGAAGGGCTTCGGCTTCATCACCCCTGACGACGGGGGCAAGGACCTTTTCGTGCATCACACCGGCATCAACGGTGACGGCTTCAAGTC
>JACCUO010000292.1 GCA_013811765.1 Thermoleophilaceae bacterium
CAAGTCGCGGCACCACCTGGCGCACCGTGTTCGAGGGCACGGCGAAGCCGATCCCGATGTTGCCCTGGGACCCACCGGTGGCGATCTGCGAGTTCACGCCGATGACCCGCGCCGACCCGTCCAGCAGCGGGCCCCCCGAGTTGCCGGGGTTGATCGGGGCGTCGGTCTGGATGACCTCGTCGATCGAAAAACCGTTGGGCGCCTCGATCTGTCTGCCGATGCCGGAGACGATGCCCTCCGTGGCGGTGCGGTCGAGCCCGAAGGGGTTACCGATGGCAACTGCGGTGTCCCCGACGCGAACGCCGCGCGAGTCGGCAAACCGCAGCGGCTTGGCGCTCGAAGGCAGATCCTGGGGGTTCACCCTGAGCACGGCGAGGTCGCTCGAGGGGTCGGTGCCGAGCACCGTGCCTTGCAGCGGCTTGTCCTCACCGAACCTGACGGTCACGCGGGAGCTGTCACGCACGACGTGGGCATTGGTGACCAGCGTGCCGTCGAAGTCGATCAGGAACCCGGTGCCGGCGCCGGCTCCCGTCCTCACCGAGACCACGCCCGGGCTCGCGGCGGCGTAGACCGCACCGGCACGCGACTGGGCTTTGCCCTGCTTGAGCGGGCCGCCCGATACGGCCGGCAGTGGCTTGTCCCCGCCCGCCCCATCGTCGCGGACGAGCAGTGCCCCGGCGGCGAAGGTCATCCCCAGGAGGCCCACTGCGAGACCCCCCGCCGCGAGCTTGCGGGCGCGGCCGCCCGGTTGGGGTCCACCGGCGGCGGGGATCTGGGCCGGCACCTCCGGCTCGGCGTCTCTAGGCCCGGCGGCATCTGCGCCGGCGGCCTGGGCCGCGCGCTCGGAGTCGGCGCGCCAGTCACCCCTCCAGAGGTGCCCCGGAGGTCTCATGTCGCCTCGCTGGGAGGGGGGGTGCGCACAACTGGTACCTCAGCAGCCGTTTCTTAGCGCGCCCTTAAGAGAAAGTGACCCCGTCCGTTCCCGCCATACGATCCGCACCTCGTCTGTCTGGATGACGCCTATCGCGGCAGACCGGCGTGCGTCCCGGCGAGCCACCCAACCGGTAGGGTCACGCTCGGCAGGGGCGTCGTGTTTCTTACCAGGGAAGGCCCTCAATGACCGGAACGGACACCGCCGCGAGCGAGACGATCGGCACGAACGGAGGCCCTCCCAGGGAGGCTCCGGCGGCCCCGCTGGTGTCTGTCGTGATCCCGTGCCTGGACGAGGCCGCAGCCATCGCCGACTGCGTGGCATGCGCGCGCGAAACGCTCGCCGCGGCGAGGTTGCCGGGCGAGGTGATCGTCGTGGACAACGGCTCAACCGACGAATCGGCGCAGCGCGCGCGAGCTGCCGGTGCGACCGTGGTAACCGAGCCGCTCCGTGGATATGGCAACGCCTACCGGCGCGGCTTCGACGCCGCCCGCGGGCGCTTTGTGGTGATGGGTGACGCCGACGGCTCGTATGACTTCGGCGAGCTCACGCGCTTCGTCGATGCCCTGGACCGCGGAGCGGACTTCGTGATCGGCACGCGGCTGCGTGGGCGCATCCACCCGGGCGCGATGTCGTGGGTGCACCGCTACGTCGGAAACCCGGTCCTAAACGGACTGCTGAACGCGATCTACGGCGCGGGGATCTCGGACAGCCACTGCGGCATGCGCGCCTTCCGTCGTGAGGATCTGGCGCGACTCGAGCTCCGCTCGACCGGGATGGAGCTGGCATCCGAGCAGGTCATCCGGTCCGTCCAGCTCGGCCTGGCGATCACCGAGCTGCCGATCGACTACCGGCCGCGGATCGGCCGCTCGAAGCTCTCACCGGTTCCGGACGGCCTTCGCCACCTCCGCCTGCTGGTGGGACGCGCGGGCGGGCGCCCCCCGCGCTCCGTTGCCGCGGAGCGAGCGCTGATGCCGGAGAACGAGCGGTGAAGATCCTCGTCACGGGCGGCGGGGGCTTCATCGGCTCCCACCTCGTGGACCGGCTGAACACCGACGGGCATGACGTTCGCGTGCTCGACAACTTCGCTACCGGCAAGCGCGAGAACCTCCTGGGCCTGATCGACTCCATCGAGCTGGTCGAGGGCGACGTTCAGAGCTACGAGCGCGCGCACACGGCGGTGCGCGGGGTCGACGTGGTGTTTCACCAGGCGGCGCTGCCCTCCGTGCCCCGCTCGGTGCAGGATCCGCTGACCAGCAACGCGACGAATGTGACCGGCACGCTGAACGTGCTGCTCGCGGCGAGGGACGCGGAGGTCCGACGTGTGGTCTTCGCCTCGTCCTCGTCGGTCTACGGCGCGAACCCCGAGCTGCCAAAACGCGAGGAGATGGCCACGCTCCCGATTGCTCCCTACGCGGTGGCAAAGCTAGCGGCCGAGGCCTATTGCCGCAGCTTCACGCACGTCTTCGGCCTCGAGACCGTGGCGTTGCGCTACTTCAACGTGTTCGGCCCACGCCAGGACCCGCTTTCGCAGTACTCGGCCGTCATCCCCAACTTCATCACTGCGGCACTCGACGGTGTCGAGCCGGTGGTCTTCGGTGACGGCGAGCAGTCGCGTGACTTCACGTACATCGACAATGTCGTGGAGGCCAACATTTGCGCGATGGGGGCGGAGGACGTGGCCGGCCAGACGTTCAACGTGGCCGCGGGAGAGCGAACGTCGCTCAACCGGCTGATCGAGCTGGTCGCGGAGATCACGGGCCGCCCGATGACCCCGCGCCACGAGGAGCCCCGCCCCGGAGACGTCCGCCACTCCGAGGCGGACGTGTCACGCGCAGAGAGCCAGCTCGGTTACCGCCCGATCGTGTCGCTCGAGGACGGTCTGCGGCGAACGATCGAGACGTATCGCCCCTGACCCGCTTGTGCCGACGAGGCCGCAGCGCGACGGCCTACCAGACGACAACCACCCCATACGGCTGCAGCGCGTCGTCACCGGACACCAGGGTGGCCTGCTCGACCGTGGCTTGGGCGACCAGCAGACGGTCGAACGGGTCACGGTGATGCCACGGTAGGGACTCGACCGCGGCGGCGTGGTCGAGGCTGACCGGTAGGGGCAGGACGCCGCCGGCGAGGAGAGTTGAGGCGAAGTCGTCGGGCGCCGCAAGCTTGCCCAGCGAGCGTTTGATGGCGACTTCCCAGACGACGGCCGCGCTCAGCAGTACCTGGTTGGTGGAATCGGTGAGGTGGCCTTCCGCCACCGGGCCGAAGCGGTCGTCGCCGCTGAGCCACCAGAGGGCGGCATGCGTGTCGAGCAGAAGCTTCAGGGGCCGCCGAGCGCCTCGGCGATGTCGTCTGGAAGCTCGTCGAAGTCCTCGGCGATGCGGACGCGGCCCCGCCAGACCCCGCGTACGGAGGCGAGCGACGCCGGGCTTGCCACCGGGACGAGGCGAACGACAGGCTGGCCATTGCGCGCGATTACGATCTCCTCCCCGGACTCCGCGCGCCCCACGAGCGCGGAGAGCTTGGTCTTGGCCTCGTGCATTCCGACCTGGATCACGGGGCCATGCTAGCAGTGGCTAGCTAGATTAGCTACAAGCGGTGAACTTCACTACTGAAGCCAGGGCGGATTCAAGTGGTCGTCGCAACACCTGATAGGGAGGAGTTGCGATGGGCAGGCCAGCTGGATGGATGACGGAGTTGACGGGCAGGGCGCCGTTGAGGTCGCCGGGGAAGCCGTCGCTTGGACGCGGTGTGGAGCGGTTGTTCTGGCATGGGATCGCCAGGGGCCTGAGTAGCGAGGAAGCGGCGCTGGCTGTCGGGGCTTCGTCGGCGGCAGGCAGCCGATGGTTTCGGGAACGTGGCGGGATGGCGACGTTCATGCTTGACCCGCTGTCGGGCCGGTGGTCGTTCGGGGAGCGGGAGGAGATCGCGCTGCTCAGAGCT
>JACCUO010000312.1 GCA_013811765.1 Thermoleophilaceae bacterium
GCCCTTCCTCGTCCGCTCTTCGGCGTGCCCTCCCTGCCCGCGGTCCAATTGCGCCGCACGCGGATCGCATCGGCACCGAAGTCAACGTCCTCCCACCGCAGAGCCAGCAGCTCGCCCAGGCGAAGCCCGGTGAATGCAGCGGTGAGGTAGAGCACGCCGTCCTGGTCGGTCTCGGCGGCCCGGACGAGCGCCATCACCTCCTCGCGTGAAAACACGTCGATGCCCGCGCGCCGCGGTAGACGCGGCCGCTCCACGTTGGCGACCGGGTTGCGCGGCAGTCCGTACACCCGCGTCGCCCGCTTGAAGATCCCGTGAAGCGCGACAAGGTACTTCTGCAGCGTCCTATTCGACGGATTTCGCTGCTCGGTGAAGCCGGCCTTCCAGCGCTCGATCGCCTCCGTGGTCACGTCTTCGATCGGCTCCTTACCGAAGGTCCGCGCAAGGACCCGCGTCATGTTCCGGTAGTCGGCCACGGTCGCCGGCTTACAAGCGCGCTCATGCTCGACGTACCGCAACCACTCAGCGGCTGCTTCGGAGAACGTCGTCCCTGTCCTCACCATCCCCGCGAGCTCGCCACGACGGGCAACGGCGAGCGTCTCGTCAAGCCACGCCTGGGCGGTTCGCTTGGTGAAGTAGCCAGTCGTCGGCCGGCCACGAGCGGTCCAGGCCGGGCCGAGCTTCTTCTGTATCTGACGCCCGTCTGGCAGCCGGTACTTCGCATACCAAACGGGTCCGCCTGTGCGCTCAACCCGGAAAACGTGGCCGCTCACCGGCCGCTGGAGCACCCGAGACATGTCCCAACTGTAACGCCTCTCGGGACATATTCGGGACACGCTACTGATTCACGACCGAGCCTTCCGCACAGAATACGGCTCTATGCAGGGCTTTCCTAGTGGGCCGGCCAGGACTCGAACCTGGGACCGACGGATTATGAGTCCGCTGCTCTAACCAGCTGAGCTACCGGCCCGAAGCCACATCTTGGCCTACCGCGGTCACCTGGGTCAATGTCGGGCGGCGTCGGGCGCCCGTCGCAACAGGTCCGCCCGCTCAACCCTTCACCGCGGCGTCCACCGCGCGCTCCAGCTCCTCGGCGCTGAACGCACCCTCGAGCCGAGCGGCCACCCTCCCGCGGCGGTCGACCGCGAAGAGCCAGGGCTCGGTTGGCAGCTTCCATTCGAGTACCTGCGGGCGGTAGCCCTGGTCGATCTCGTTGTTGCGGAAGATCTCCATGTGCACGAAGGCGGCGTCCCCGCTGCGGCGGGCCTTCACCTGCTCGGCCACGTCCACCACCGGCCCGCACACCCGGCTCGTGCATAGTGCCGGGGTCGAGAATATGAGAATCGCCGGTCGCCGGCTAACCACATCGGCAAAGTCCACGTCGTGCATCGTGGAGGGTGGCCGGCGGGTATCGATCTGGGAGAGGTTCCCGCCGGCATCCGCCTTCGTGGGTGTGCTCGTCCGCGGCGCTCGCTCTCCGACCTCCGGCACGCGGCTGTCCTTGAGCACCGTGAGGGCTGGGCCGGCGCTGGTGGCGGCCACGAGCCGGTTGTCGAGGCGGGCCACCCCCACGACTTCGTAGCGACCGGGCCGAGAGAATTCCGGCTGGGACACGTACAGGGACTTGGCAGCGTCGGGATCCGAGGCCACCGAGCGGCTCTGAAACTGCGGCTTTACCGCTAGCGACTTCGAACGGGCCACAAACGGGCCCTGCGCCGCGCCGCCGCCCACCGGCGCCACGTACACGGCCACCGGGGCGTCCGCGATCTGGGAGCGCGCGCGGTCGAAAAGCCCGAACCCGAACCGATTCGTGCCTGGCTCGAGCTGGGAGACCGCGGGCGAAAGGACGGGCCCTTCCGCACCTACCTCCTTCCGCAGCTCGGCGAGCGTCTTGCCTCCTCCCACCTTCGGGAAGTCCGCGGGTCTGGCGGGCGGGGGCGGGCGGTCCGCCGCGCCGTCATCCTCCCCCCCGCAGCCCGCTGCGGTAAGAACCAGTACCAGCGCAGCCGCGAGCGCAGCCCCCACCTGGATCCGTCGTACCTCCACGCCCGCCAAGCGTATGCCAAGGGCGGGCTCGGCGGTCGAGGTTCCGTCTCTCCTTAACGTGGGGTTCAAATAGGGTGGGAGGCGGCTTTGGGAGCGCGGGCGGCACTTGTCACAGGGGGATCGAGCGGCATCGGCCTGGCGATCGCGCGTGCCCTGGGGGAGGACGGCTACGGCGTGACGATCTCCGCCCGCAGGGAGGACAAGCTCGAGGCGACCGCCACGGAGCTTCGCGAGGCCGGTCTCGACGTGCAGGCGCAGCCGGCGAACGTGGTGAGCGAGGACGACATCAAGGCGCTCGTGGCCGTGCACCGCGAGCGCTTCGGACGCCTGGACGTCCTTGTGAACAACGCCGGAGTGGGAATCGGCGGCGCGATAGCCGACGCCGAGACCAAGAAGCTGGACATGCAACTCGACGTGAATCTGCGCGCGGTCTACCTGATGACCCGCGAGTGCATCCCCATGCTCAAGCAGGCCGGCGCCGAACACGGCAAGGCGCTGGTGGCGAACACCGCCTCGATCGCCGGCAAGTACGGGCAGGGCTGGCTCGCTGCCTACTCGGCTACGAAGTTCGGGGTGGTGGGACTCACCCAGGCGCTCCACAAGGAGCATGGGCACGACGGCATCCAGGCCACCGCCCTCTGCCCCGGGTTCGTGAGCACCGCCATGACCGATTGGGTCGAGGGGGTGGAGAAGGACCAGATGATCCAGCCGGAGGACATCGCCGAGGCGATCCGCTACCTGCTGCGCACCTCGCGCGCGTGCTTCGTGCCGGAGCTCCAGTTCATCCGGGCCGGCGACGCGCTCTAGCTAACCTCTCCAAGCTGTGGTGCTCGGCGAAAGGGGCGTTGCACTTTGCGGTTAGGGCTGCATGTCGGGTACTGGGGGCTCGGACTCTCCGCCGAGCAACAGCTCGACGTCGTGCGGGAGGCCGAGTCCGCCGGCTTTGACTCGGTCTGGGCCGCCGAGGCCTACGGATCGGACACGGCCACCGTGCTCGCTTGGCTCGCCGCGAACACGGAGCGGATCCGAATCGGCTCGGCGATCTTCCAGATGCCCGCCCGGACGCCCGCCATGACGGCGATGACGGCCGCCACCCTCGACCACATCTCAGGCGGCCGCATGATTCTTGGCATCGGCTCTTCAGGCCCGCAGGTGGCCGAGGGGTGGCATGGCCAGCCCTTTGCCAGGCAGCTGCGGCGCACCCGGGAGTACGTCGAGATCGTGCGCATGGCGCTCGCGCGTGAGCGGCTCGAGTACCACGGCGAGATCTACACGCTGCCGCTGCCGGACGGCCCGGGAAAGGCACTCAAGATGACGATCGGGACCGTCCAGGACCGGATTCCCATCTACATCGCCGCGATCGGCCCGAAGAACACGCAGCTCACCGGCGAGATCGCGGACGGCTGGCTGCCTACGTTCTTCTCCCCCGAGCACGTGGGGGAGTCCCGAGCGCTGCTCGAGGAGGGCGCCGCGCGGGCGGGTGGCGGCAAGGTGATCGACGGGTCCTTCGACATCGCGCCGAACGTGAACGTGTCGATGGACGAGGACATCGAACGCGCCCGCGATGCCGTGCGGCCGCTCGTGGCCCTCTACGTAGGCGGTATGGGGTCAAAGGACAAGAACTTCTACAACGCGCTGGTGCGCCGGTATGGGTTCGAGGAGGCAGCGGATGAGGTGCAGGACCTCTATCTCGCCGGCAAGAAGGACGAGGCGGCCGCCGCACTGCCCGACGACCTGATCGACCAGACCTCGCTCGTGGGCAGCAAGGAACGGATAGCGGAGCGGATCGAGGTCTACCGGGAGGCCGGGGTGGGCTCGCTCATCTGCACGCCAATGGCCTTCGATCCGGACGCTCGCAAGCGGATGATCCGCGACCTCGCGGAGCTGGCCTGACCGAGGGCTCGCCGCACCGGGTGCCGCCCCGCCGGGTCGCGCCGCGGCGGCGGTTCCTGCTCGCGGCTTTCGGAGACCCCGGCCACGCATTCCCCGCGATCGCGCTGGGGCGCGCCCTCGTGGCGCGCGGCCACACGGTCTGTCTTCAAACCTGGAGACGGTGGCAAGTACAGGTGGAGCGCGAGGGGATGGCCTTCGCGGCGGCGCCGGAGTAC
>JACCUO010000326.1 GCA_013811765.1 Thermoleophilaceae bacterium
GCTGGCGGTCGGCCTCGCCGCCGAGTTCGCGGGTCCTGCCCTGCACCGCAGCCTTGCCGTCGAGGGAGGCGACCATGTTGAGCACCAGGTAAGGCCGGCCGGCCGGCGCGCGAGAGCCGAGATCGAGCCGCGAGATCGCGTCCGCGGGAGTGGTCGTCCCCGGCCGCGGGTAGAGCCGCTGCAGGTCCACGGCGGTGAGGCTACCGGGAGGAGCGCAGCCCGGCCGGTAGCGTTCCCGCGGCGATGCGCGCTCTGCAGGTCACCGAGCTCACCGGCCCGGAGGCGGTCACGGTGACATCCGAGGCCCCCGAGCCCGAGGTGGGCGACGGCGTGCTGATCGAGGTCGAGGCCGGCGGCTTGGCGTTCCCCGATCTGCTGCTCACACGCGGGAAGTACCAGGTCAAGCCCGACCTGCCCTTCACCCTCGGCACCGAGGTGGCGGGCACGGTGGCGGCAGCCGCCGAGGAATCCGGATTCGCGCCGGGCGAGAGGGTCATGGCGATCACCTTCGGGGGCCTCGCCGAGCGCGCCGTGGCCGAACCGCACATGACCTTCCGCCTGCCGAGGTCATTCTCGATGGAGCAGGGCGCCGGGTTCATCTTGAACTACCACACCTCCCACTTCGCGCTTCACCGCCGCGGAGCGCTGAAGGAGGGCGAGACCGTACTGGTCCACGGCGCCGCCGGCGGGGTGGGGACGGCCGCGATCCAGATCGCGCGCGGGTCGAGAGCTCGGACGATCGGCGTGGTGTCGAACGACGAGAAGGAGCGCGTGGCGCGAGAAATGGGCGCGGATGAGGTGGTGCGTGGCGACGGCGACTGGCTCGCGGCCGTCCGCGAGCTGACCGGCGGGCGCGGGGTGGACGTGCTCTATGACCCGGTCGGCGGCGAGCGCTTCGCCGACAGCGTGCGCGCACTGGCCCCCGAAGGCCGCCTTCTGGTGGTGGGGTTTGCGGGCGGCCAGATCCCCACCGTGACGGCCAACCGGCTGCTGCTGCGCAACGTCTCGGTCGTCGGGGTGGGCTGGGGCGAGTTTGCATGGGACAGGCCGGAGCTGATGGCCGAGATCGGAGCCGACCTCGAGCGGCTGGCGCAGGAGGGCCACGTCCGGCCACTCGTGGGCCGCAGCTATCCGCTGGAGGAGGGCGCGCGTGCGCTGCGCGACCTCGATGAGCGCCGCGCCACCGGCAAGCTCGTGCTCACCCTGCGCTAAACGGCCGGGGCCGACCGTTACGGCGTGATCGCCACCATCCGCTCGATCGGCACCCTTGCGCGCTCGGCGATCTCGGGCTCGACCTTCACGACCGGGCTCATGTCTCGCAGCGCGTCGCGGAGCTTGGGCAGCGTGATCATCTTCATGTACTGGCAGACGGCCGCACGGTTTGCCGGCACGAAACGCTTGCCCGGGTTCTCCTGCTCGAGCGGATAGAGCATGCCGGTCTCGGTGGCCACGATGAACGTGTCGGCCTCCGACTCACGCGCATGCTTGAGCATCCCGCCGGTGGAGAGCATGTGGGTGTTCTCGGCGTCCACGTCGCCGGCGGCCACGTACTCCATCACCGAGGTCGAGCAGCCGCACTCGGGATGGATCAGGAAGTCGGCCCCGGGGTTGGCGTCCCGAACGGCCGTGATGTCGCGCGGGCGGATGCCGGCATGCACGTGGCATTCGCCGGTCCACACCTTCATCCGTCGCCCGGTGACCTTCTCGACGTAGGCGCCCAGGAACATGTCGGGGCCAAAGAGGATCTCCGTGTGCTCGCCGTGCTCGCGCCAGATGTGCTCGACCACCTGGACGGCGTTCGAGGACGTGCAGCAGTAGTCGGTCTCGGCCTTCACCTCGGCGGTGGTATTCACGTACATGACCACGATCGCCCCGGGATTGGCGGCCTTCCACGCGCGCAGCTCGTCCGCGGTGATCGAGTCCGCCAGCGAGCAGCCGGCGTCGAGGTCCGGCAACAGGACCGTCTTGTCCGGGCAGAGGATCGACGCCGTCTCAGCCATGAAGTGCACACCGCAGAACGCGATCGTCTCCCCTCCCGCGGCCGCCGCCTGGCGGGAGAGCCCCAGCGAGTCGCCCACGAAGTGGGCCACATTCTGGATTTCCGGCAGCTGGTAGTTGTGGGCGAGGATCACCGCGTCCCGCTGCTCGGCGAGCTCGCGGACCTCTCGCTTCAAGGCAGGGAGGTTTTCCAGCTCGAGGGGTGCTGGCGACTGCCCCGCCGGGGGCGTGGTCTGGACCGGCATGTTTCGAACCTCTCTCGGTGTCGAAATGAG
>JACCUO010000330.1 GCA_013811765.1 Thermoleophilaceae bacterium
CCCGCATCAATGAGCTGACCGAGCACCTCCGCACCCACAAGAAGGACCACCATTCGCGACGTGGGCTGCTGATGCTCGTCGGCAAGCGCCGCCGGCTGCTGGGATATCTCCAGCGCACGGACCTCGATCGCTACCGCGCGCTGATCAAGGAGCTCGGGCTCAGGCGGTGATCGCGCCCGGCTCGCCAGCACCTCACTTCACGCTTTCAGATCAGGACGGAAACGAGGTCTCGCTCGAGAGCCTGCGCGGCAGGACGAGCGTGCTGGTCTTCTACCCGCTGGACTTCAGCCCGATCTGCACCGATCAGCTCAACGTCTACCAAGAGGTGCTGGGCGACCTCGAGGAGCAGGGCGCCGGGCTGTACGGGGTCTCCGTGGACTCCGCCTTTGCCCACAAGGCGTTCCGGGAACGTCTCGGCCTCACCTTTCCGCTGCTCGCGGACTTCAACCCCAAGGGCGAGGTGGCGCGCAGGTACGGGGTCTACATCGAGGATCGCGGTCACAGCCGGCGAGCGCTGGTGATGATCGGTCCGGACCTCGAGGTCAACTGGTCCCACGAGGCGCCCAGCCCCCTGGAGATCCCCGGCGCCAACCTGATCTTTGACGCCCTCGCCGCTCGGTAGCGCCGAGCCACCCGGACCGCTCGGAGACGACCACGTGCGCGGCGAGGGGGCTCTCCTAATCGAGTACGCCGACCTCGAGTGCCCCTACTGCGCGCGCGCGAACATCCTGCTGAACGACCTGCCGGTGCGGCGTATCTTTCGCCACTTCCCGGTCGTCTCCAAGCACCCGCGGGCACGGCTGCTCGCCCACGCGGCGGAGGCGGCCGCGCTGCAGGACCGCTTCTGGCCGATGCACGACTCGCTGATGGACGATCAGGGCCGGCTCGAGGACCCTCATCTCTGGGAGCGCTGCCGGACGCTCGGGCTGGACCTCGACCGCTTCGAGGCCGACCGTCGCACGGCGGCCGTGGCCGAGCGCGTGGAGCGCGACTTCCGCTCGGGGGTACGGGCGGGAGTGATGACCACCCCGACGCTGTTCTTTGACGGGCGCGCCCACCCGGGCGTGCCGGACGCGCATCTCCTGGCGAGGCTGGCCGGCTTGGCCTGACGCCCTCAGCGGCGCGCCACGATCGGCTCGGAGAGGTGGCGCTCGCCCTCGCCGCGCTTCTCGACCGCGTGCACGGTCCAAAGGCCGTCCTGCAGCGCGAGTGTCCAGTACTGGCACAGTCGATGGGCGTTGCCCGACTCGTCCCGGGCGGAGGTCTGGTTCCCGTAGCGGTCCTCCACGTGGATGGCCAGGTCCGCCTCGATCAGCACGATCGCCGTGTCGCCTCCCTCTTGGGTCCTCGCCAGGCCGACGAGGTCGATCTGCGTGACATCGCGGACCTCGGCACGGTGATGCTCGTCCGCGCGCTCGTTGGCCTCGAGGAGGCGCTCCCACGTGCGTAGTTGGTCGGGACCCACGAGCGTGGCAAGCCGCGCCGGATCGCGTGCGTCCCACGCGAGGTAGATCAGGCGAAACAGCGCGTCCGCGGAGCTCCTGATGTTCTCCGGGGCCAGGCGGTCGTCATCCGCGGCCGCCTCCCGGGCCGCGAGCTCCACCTCCCGCACCCGCGCGCCGCGCCGCCTGCGGTGTACGGCCGCCGAGGATCGGGCACGAGAGCTCCCGGCCAGGGCGCGGGTACGCCTTACAGCCTTCCTGAAGAGGACCTCGGGCGAGAGTGCGGCGAGCGCGCTGTCCGGTTGCCGGCGGTTTGCCAGGCGCGCCGTGAGCAGCAGGATGGCCACGGAGCTTGCGAGCAGCCCGAGGATGGTCAGGCTCCGGCCGGCGCGACCGAAGGGAAGCTCGATGCCGAAGAGGGTGGCGACCACCAGGCACACGAGCGTGCTGACGGCGATGCTCAGGCGCAACAGCAGCCGCATCGTGGTGGCGTCCACGGCGAGACACTAACGCGATCCGGGGTGTCCCTTCCGGGGGAGGTCCCGGCACCGACGGCGCAAATCCACCGCCCGCCCGCGCCCTACCTCATCAGCAGTCGAGCACCCCGACCGGCGACCGGCGCCTGCTCGACGCCGTTCAGGCTCCGACGACGGCGAAGCCAAGCGCCCTCGCCGCCTGCGCCTGGCGAACGTCGAAGGTCAAGAAGGGCACGGCGGCACCTCCTGCGCGTTGCGCGGCCGCAAGATGCAGGGCGTCGAGCGTTCGCACCCCCGTGACTTCCGCGATCGCGGCGCCCATCTCACAGGTATCCGCGTCGAGCTCAACCAGCGATAACGCCTTGAGGTCGTCCATGAACGCCGACCGCGCCGCGACGGCATCGCGCTCGGTGAGCACCCGGGCCAGGTTGCGGCGAACCTCCACGATGGTGTGGCGCGCGGTCAGCGGCGACGGGTCGCTGCGCAGCAACGCGTCGGCGGCCTCCGAGTCCGGCTCGTCCACGTAGCGCTTGAGCAACGCGCTGGAATCGACGTACAGGCTCACTCGCCGCGATCCTCGGCAAGCGCCTCGAGGACCGACGTGCGGGCAGGCCAGCGACGCGCGCCGCGCGCCAAGGGGCCACCGGAGGGCGGCGTGATCCATCCCGCGGCGAGCCCCTCCTCCATGCGTGCCCGGCCGGGAAGCGGGCCAAGCAGCGCCTTGGGGCGCCCACGATCCGTGACCATCACCATCTCGCCGCGCTCAGCGCGATCGAGGTACTCCGACAGGCGCTGTTTCAGGTCTCGGACGCCAACATCAGTCATGTGGACATCTTACATCTCCTTGGTGACCACATTCTCCCGGTGCGCCGGGAGGCGCTCCAGAACGACGCCCGAGATCGTCTCCTTCGACACCAACCTCGCCCGTTTCGAGGGGGTGCGCAGCAGCCGGTCCCCGGCAGCCTGACGAGCCGCTGCTACCCTGCGCGACGACTCTTATCGAGAAGTCATAAGAAACAGCCGCCAACCGGAGGCGGCACCGAAAGGAACATATGAAGCCAGAAGTCAGCCGGGTCTCCGTCGAGATCGGTGGTACCGAGATC
>JACCUO010000021.1 GCA_013811765.1 Thermoleophilaceae bacterium
TCAGGCGGTCATGCCGCCGTCTACGGTCAAAGTGGTTCCGGTCACGTACGCGGCCTCCTCAGAGGCGAGGAAGCGCACACAGGCGGCCACCTCCTCGGGCGTTCCAGCGCGCCGAAGCGGCACGGCCTTGATCGCCTCGTCGCCGAGATCCGCGGTCAGGTCGGTGCTGACGAAGCCGGGGGCCACCGCGTTCACGGTGACCTTCCGGCGCGCCACCTCGGCGGCCACGGTGCGCGTCACGGCGATCAGCCCGGCCTTCGACGCCGCGTAGTTGGCCTGCCCGGGGTTGCCCCGCAGCCCGACCACCGACGCGATGTTGATAACGCGGCCGAAGCGGGCGCGCATCATCGGGCTGATCGCGCGGCGGATAAGCCGGAAGGCGCCGGAGAGGTTCGTGTCGATGACCTTGGCCCACGCCTCGTCGTCGATCTGGGGAGTCAGCGCGTCGGCGGCCACGCCCGCGTTGTTGACGAGCACGAGCACCGGGCCAAAGTGCTCCTTGAGGGCTGAGAGCAGCGCGTCCGGCGTGGCCGGGTCGGCCACGTCGCCCTGGAGGGCCACGGCCTTTCCGCCCGCGGCCTCGATCTCCCCGACGACCTCGTTGGCGGCGTCCTCGCCGCTGTGGTAGTTGACGCCCACGGGCCAGCCTTCGCCCGCCAGCGCGCGGGCGGTGGCCGCACCGATGCCCCGCGAGCCGCCGGTCACGAGCGCGCAGCCCTCACGCATCGGGGGCTCCCCACTCGATCGTCATGGCGCCCCACGTGAAGCCGGCGCCGAAGGCGGAGATGAGCACGCGCGCCCCGGGCACGAGCATTCCGGCCCGCTGAGCCTCCACGAGCGCGATGGGGATCGTGGCCGCGGAGGTGTTGGCGTAGGTGCCGATGCAGTCGATGACGCGATCCGCGGGCAGGCCGAGGCGCTCGCCGACCGCTTTCAGGATGCGGCCGTTGGCTTGGTGGTACACGAAGACGTCGATGTCCTCCAGCGCGAGCCCGCCGGCCTCTGCGGCCTGCTCGGTGGACTCGCTCAGCCGCCTCACCGCATGTTTGAAGGTGTCCTGCCCGGCCATGCGCACGAGGCGCTCTTCGTTGGTCGCGTAGATCAGCTCGGGCCCGTCGACGCCATCGGAGCCCTGCACCGCCGGCCCGAGTCGCGCGGGGCCCCCGGCCGTGACAACAGCGGCTCCTGCCCCGTCGCCGAACAGGCCGGCGGTGGGCCGGTCGTCAGGGTCGAGGAGTCGGCTCATGATCTCTGCGCCCACCACGAGCACGCGCTCGGCGCGCCCCGCCTCGACCTGGGCGGCCGCGAGGTCGAGCGCCGAGACAAAGCCGGTGCAGGCGGCGCCGATGTCGATGGCGGCGACGTGTCCTGCTCCCAGCTCGGCGACCACGAGCGGCGCGGCATTGGGCAGCAGCTTGTCCTGGCTCGTGGTGGCCACAAGCACGAGGTCGAGCGAGGTGGCCTCGACCCCCGCGTTCTCGAGCGCCTCTCTCGCGGCGACCGCCGCCAGGGCGACGAGCGTGGCGTCCGGGGCCGCGTGGCGGCGCTCCTGGATACCGGTGCGGGTCTCGATCCAACCGTCGGCGACCCCGAGCCTGCGGGCGATCGGCTCGTTGGGGACCACCTTCGGCGGCACCGCCATGCCGAGGCCGGCGATGCCGGCCGTGCGCAGGGGCGCAGAGGCGCCGTTTGAGGACAGCAGCGCGGCCGCGCCGGGGTGTTCGCCGGGGTGCATGCTGCAAGTGTCATCCCCGTCGCGGGGATCAGGTAACGCCCGGGACCCGCATACCCCCCGATCGGGGGGTTGGCCGCAAATTGCAGACACCGGACGGAAAAGCGCGGTTCACAGCTTGGAAATGCTGCGCTCACCGAGCCGACACCGCCTGCCCTTAGCTTGCCGGTCGAGCAGGTCAACCCCAGGGTCCGGGAGGACGCATTGAGCACTTCGATGGAGACAACCGTCGCCGACCGTGCCGCTGATCACGCAGTTAAGCGGCCCAGCGCCAGGGGCCGCTGGATCGACCACTGGGAGCCCGAGAACGAGGCGTTCTGGGAGAGCACCGGGAGGAGCATCGCCCGCAAGAACCTCATCTTCTCCATCTTCGCCGAGCACATCGGCTTCAGCATCTGGGTGCTGTGGACGATCATCGTCATCAACCTGGCCAACGTCGGCATCACGATGTCGATCTCCGAGCTCTTCCTGCTCGTGGCGGTCCCCAACTTGGTCGGCGCGGCGCTGCGGATCCCGTACACCTTCGCGGTGCCGAAGTTCGGCGGGCGGGCCTGGACCACGATCAGCGCGTCGCTGCTGTTCATCCCGGCGCTGCTGCTCGCGACCGTCGTGCCGAGCGGATGGCTTGCCGACCAGAGCCATTCCACCCAGCTGTGGGTCCTGCTCGGATGCGCTGCCACCGCCGGCTTCGGCGGGGGCAACTTCTCCTCCTCGATGGCCAACATCTCGTTCTTCTACCCCGAGGGCAAGAAGGGCTTCGCGCTCGGCATCAACGCCGCCGGGGGCAACCTCGGGGTGGCCGTGGCCCAGCTTGTCGTGCCGCTCGTGATCATCGTCGGGATCCCGGCTGCGGCGGTGAAGCTCCCCGAGCACGAGGTGCACCTGGCCTACGCCGGAGTGATGTGGCTGCCGTTCATCGCGATCGCGGCGATCGGCGCGTGGCTGTACATGGACAGCCTCACCCAGGCAAAGGCAGACACGAAGTCCTACGTGACCTCGCTGCGCTACAGCCAGACGTGGATCATGTCCTTCCTCTACATCGGCACGTTCGGCTCGTTCATCGGCTTCTCGTTCGCGCTGCCGCTGGTGATCAAGACCACCTTCCCCGAGTTCCTGGGCGGCCATCCCTTCATCGCCACCTACCTGGCGGGACTCGGATTCGTGGGCGCGCTGATCGGCTCGATCGCGCGGCCGCTTGGCGGCTGGCTGTCGGACCGCGTTGGCGGCGCCAGGGTAACCCTGGCGGTGTTCCTGGGGATGGCCGCTTTCACCGCGGCGGCGATCGTGGGCGTCGAGGAGCGCAGCTTCCCTCTGTTCTTCGGCTCCTACATGTTCATCTTCCTGCTTGCCGGCATGGGCAACGGCTCGACGTATCGGATGATCCCCTCGATCTTCGCGGTGCTCGGCCGCAAGGAAGCCGAGGAGAAGGGGCTCGACCCCAAGGAGAGCGCGGTGGAGTTCAAGCGGCGGGCGGCGGCGGTGATCGGCATCACCGGCGCGATCGGCGCCTTCGGCGGCTTTCTCATCCTCGTTGTGATCCGCCAGGCGAGCCTTGGGGTCTCCGCGCTGGTCAAGGCGGCCGAGACACCGGCGGACAAGGTGGCGGTGGCGGCGGCCCACGCCGACTGGTCGGTACCGGCCCTGTGGGTCTTCCTCGGCTCCTACGTGGTGTTCGCCGGCGTGACCTGGTTCTTCTATCTGCGCAAGAGCCTCGCCACCAAGAAGATCCCGAGCCTGGCCTACGCTGGGGTGTGAGCGGAGCAGCCGCCGGCTGCCTCGAGCGGCGCTCTTCCTCGCCGTGCTACACTGTCGCACATGGAGGTTGGAGTTCGCGAACTTCGCAACCACACTGCGGACGTGATCGCCGCGGTGGAGTCGGGGGAGCGCGTCACGCTCACCGTCCGCGGCGACCCCGTGGCGGACATCGTCCCCCACGGGCGCAGGACGCGCTGGCTGGACGGCGGTCGTCTGGGGAGCGAGCTCACCGAGCGCGCGGCCGATCCCGCCCTGGCCGACGATCTCGCGGCGCTGGCCGGCCAGACCATCGACGAGCTTTGAGCGCCCTCACCGCGGGGCTGCTCGACACGTCCGTCTTCATCGCCAACGAGAGCGGGCGACCCCTCGGGACCCTGCCGGGACGCGTCGCGGTCTCCGTCGTGACGATCGGCGAGCTGCAGCTCGGGGTCCTCGCCACACCGGATCCCGAGCTCCGCGCCCGCCGCGCCGACACTCTCGCACTCGCACGAACCGCCGACCCACTGCCGATCACCGAAGCCGTCATGGTCGCCTGGGCCAGGCTTGTCAACGACTGTCGCGCAGCGGATATTCACCGCACCATCAGGTTCACGGACGCGCTGATCGCCGCCACCGCCGTAGAACACGGCCTGCCTGTCGTGACCCAGGACGAGGACTTCGGTCAGATCGCGCGCGCGCACCCTTCACTCACCGTCGCCCGCGTCTGAGGTCGGGGCTGGACGACAGTCGGGGTGGATGGTATTTCGATGGTATTCTTCTACCATGCGAACCACCATCGATGCTGCAGGGCGGGTGGTGGTCCCCAAGGTCCTTCGTGACGCGCTCGGGATCGCCGGACCGGCCGAGGTCGAGGTATCCCTGGTTGACGGGCACCTCGAGATCGACGTGCCCACCACCCCTGTCCGACTCGAGCGCCGTGGGCGTGGACTGGTCGCAATCACCGACGTGAACATGCCGGAATTGACCAGTGAGACGGTCAGGGACGTGCTCGAGCGAACCCGGCGGTGATCGCCTTTGACACGAGCGTCCTCGTAGCCGGGTTCAGCTCATGGCACGAGCACCACGAGAGCGCTGTCGCGAGCCTCGACGCTGCGGCCGAGCCCGTCCTGATCGCCCACTGCGCATTGGAGACGGTGTCGACCCTGACGCGGATGCCGGAGCCCCTGCGAGTCGCGGCAGACGATGTCGTGCTCTACCTGCGGTCCTGGTTCGGCTCGGAGCTGATCGCTCTCGACGCGCTGGCTTCCTCGACATTGATGGACGAGCTCGTCGGCCGGCGGATCGACGGTGGCGCGGTATATGACGGGCTCGTGGCCGCTACGGCACGCGCTCATGGTGCGACGCTCACGAGCGCCGACCGCCGAGCCCGAGAGACCTACTCGGCGCTCGATGTATCGGTGGTCTGGCTGGCGGGGATTGCCTGACCCGGGGCGTTCTGGCTGTTACCGGCGTTCGCGGTAGAGCGCGGCGTCGGCGCGTGCGATTAGGGCCTCGGGCGAGTCGCCTTCTTGCAGTTCCGCAAGCCCAACGGTTATCGAGCGGGGCTCGGGGGCTTCTGCCAAGGCTGCGTTGACGAGGGCGAGCCGCTCCTCGGCATCGTGAATGTTCAAACCCGAGATTGCGCAGACGAACTCGTCACCCCCGTAGCGGATGACCAGGTCGTGAGAGCGCAACTTCTCCCGGAGGGCAGTGGCGACCTCGAGCAAGATCCGGTCCCCGGCAGCATGGCCGTGCGAGTCGTTGATCTCCTTGAGGCCGTCGACGTCGGCGAAGGCCAGCACGAACGGCTCCTCTGTCCGCCTCGCCCTCGCCATCTCGCGTTTCAGCTCGACGAGCCCCGCGCCCCGGCGATAGGCACCGGTGAGGTCATCGTGGGACGAGGCCTCTCGGTCCCTTGCCGAGGCCCCGCGGTCGGCCAGGGCGGTATCGCGATCGTCTTCGGCGTGGGTCCGTTCGCTGGCCCCTGCCCCGCGATCGGCGAAAGCGGCCCCGCGGTCGGCCAGGGCGGTATCGCGATCTCCTTCGGCCTGGGTGCGCTCGCTGGCCCCCGCCCCACGGTCGGCGAGGGCGGTATCGCGGTCGGCCTCGGCCTCGGTGCGCTCGCCGGCCCCTGCCCGCCGATCCTGCGACGCTCGCCTGCGGTCAGAGGCAGCCTCTCGTCGCGCTAGCAGGGAGCGGTTGAGCGCGTCTGTCGTGATCCTCGCCCCTGCCGAGGCCTCGGACTGCTCGGCGGTCTGGTCGCGCTGGTCCGCGGCGTGATCGCGCCGCTCGGCGGCCTCGTCACGCCGGTCACCGGACAGGTCCCGCTGGTCACCGGCCTGGTCGCGCTGGTCGGCGATCTGATCGCGTTCGTCGGCAATCTCATCCCGCCCCTCGGCGGCCTGGTCGCGCGTCTCGCCCGCCTGGTCGCGCGTCTCGCCCGCCTGGTCGCGCGTCTCGCC
>JACCUO010000004.1 GCA_013811765.1 Thermoleophilaceae bacterium
CCGGCGTGAGAACCGGGTTGCCGGAGCACTCCGTGGGCACTATCGTTGGGGTCCGCTGCCGTGAACAGTTTCAAGCGAAAGGGAGAAAGCACGTGGTCCAAGAGACACCCCTCGAGATAGTCACCAAGTACGCCCAGGGGCTGTACTGGCCGATGGACAAGCCGATAGCCCTTCAGGAGCTCCAGCGCCGGGGCGCTCCCGAGGAGGTGCTTCAGATCATCCGGGACATGCCGCAAGAGAGGATCACGGGTCCTCACCAGATCCAGAATGCCCTGCGGCAGCACCCCCTGAAGAAGTACCCCACCTGGAGCACCCACAGGGCCTAGCGTCGGGTCGGTTCTAGAACGCATCCTTCAAAGCGCCCAGCGCCGGCTTCGGCCGGCCGCGGCCGTCGAGCGGCAGCGGCCGCTTGTCCGCGCCGATCCACGACCACCGGTCGGTCACGCCCCACACCGTGAGGCCGGTGCAGCGCGGCTCCGCCGCGCACGCCCTCGCGGCCGCGCCGTACGCGCGGGCCTGAGGACCCAGCGACGCCCCGCGGGCGAGGGCGACATCGAGCTCCGTGATCTCCACGTCGAGTCCCAAGCGGGCGAACCGCCGCATCGTTCTGGCCAGACGGGCCGCTCCGGGGGCGCTCTCGGCGGTCGTGTGGGACTGGAGCCCGACGCCGTCCAGGGGCACCCCCCGGCGGCGGAGGGACGCGGCAAGCCGCACCAGGGCGTCCTGCTTTGGACCGGGATGCTCGCTGTAGTTCTCGTTGAGGAACAACTTGGCCCGGGGGTCGGCGGAACGCGCAGCGCGGAAAGCCAGGGCTATGTACCCGGGGCCCAGCACGCGGGAAAACACGTTTTTTTTGAGCCGGCCCGAGGGCAGAAACGGCTCGTTGACCACATCCCACTGGGCAACCCGCCCGCGGAAGTGCGAGGCCACGGTCTTGACGTGATCGACCAGCACCCGCCGCAACTCCGGGGCCTCCCAGTCGCGTTCGGAGACCCACTTCGGTAGCTGCAGATCCCATACGAGCGTGTGGCCGCGGACCCGCTTGCCGAGCCCGCGCCCGAGGTCCACGAGAGCGTCGGCCTCCCCGAAGGCGTAACGGTCGCGATCCGGATGCACGATCGCCCACTTCATCTCGTTCTCCGGCGTCATGGAGGTGAAGTTGGAGGCGAACGCGCGTAGGTAGTCCCGGTCCTCGCGCGCGGGCCTCGCGGAGACCGCCGCCCCGAGCGGGCGGGCCAGCCGCGGGGGCGCCGCGGCGTCCTTGGGCGGGAGGATGGGATCTCCTTCGTCCTCGGCGGCGCACCCGCCGAGGAGCAGGCCGAGGCCGACTGCGGCCGCTAGGCGGAGGGGGACCATCGGCCCAGCTTGTATCACCCACGCGTGCCTGGTTCCAGCCGGCCACGTGCCAGGCGTTAGGCTCGCGCGCTGTGAGACTCAGGCCAGGCTCACGACGGAAGGGCACTCCGGAAGTCGATCCGCACTGGTACCGGACCTTCTTCGACCGCGACTGGCTGGCGCTTGCGATCGACCATGACGAGGAGCTGACCCGGGCAGAGGTGCGCTTCCTGGTCGAGAAGCTCGATCTGGAGCGCGGAGTGCCGGTCCTCGACCTGGCCTGCGGCCACGGGCGGCACGCCATCGAGATCGCGGCGATGGGCTTCGAGGTGACCGGTCTCGACATCAGCGCGCCGGCCCTGGCAATCGCGCGCGAGCGCGCGGCCAGCCGCCAGGTGGCGCTCGACCTGCTGCAACTGGATATGCGGGACCTCGACGCCGACTGCGAGTTCAGCGCCGTCTACAACGTCTCCTCGGCCTTTGGCTATCACCCCAGCGAGGAGGAGGACCTGGCAGTCCTCGAGGCCGTTTCCCGCGCGCTCGTGCCCGGAGGGCGCTTCCTGATCGACACGATGAACGGGCTGTGGCTGGTCAGGAACTTCGAGCCACGGGCCCGCAGAAAGCTCCCGGACGGCACGCGGGTGATCGAGGAGCGCAGCTTCGATGCGGTCACGAGCCGCAGCAGCGCGACATGGACGCTGCGGCGCCCGGATGGCACGCGGAGCGAGATGCGCCACTCGATGCGGATCTACACCTACCCCGAGCTGCACAGGATGCTCGTGCGCTCAGGACTCGAGCCGGACGGGGTGTGGGGAGGTGTCGACGGCGCAGCGTACGGCGTCGAGGAACGGCGCCTGATCGTCCGATCCCGAAAGCCGCGAGCGCCGGTGATGTGACGCTGCGCCGAGCCCGCGCGGCCCGGTAGGGCGAGCGACTCGCCGCGCCCGCGTCTCCCAAGGTGTTCCGCCGCGCCTGCGTTTCGAAATCGCCAGGTCTGGACACTCCCGGGGTGGCGCTGCCGCGGCCGCGCCATCCCCGAAGGAAGGAGACACTGATGAAGGCCTTGACCTGGCATGGCAAGCGAGACGTACGTGTGGACACCGTCCCCGACCCCGCGATCGAGCACCCCACCGACGCGATAGTGCGCATCACCACCACGGCGATCTGCGGATCCGACCTGCACCTGTACGAGGTGCTCGGGCCGTTCATGACCGAAGGGGACATTCTTGGCCATGAGCCGATGGGCATCGTCGAGGAGGTCGGCAGCGAGGTCACGAGCATTGCGCCGGGTGATCGCGTCGTCATCCCCTTCCAGATGTCGTGCGGCAACTGCTTCATGTGCGGGCAGGGCCTTCAGACCCAGTGCGAGACCACCCAGGTGCGCGAGAAGGGCATGGGGGCGGCGCTGTTCGGCTACACCAAGCTCTACGGCCAGGTTCCCGGCGGACAGGCCGAGTTCCTGCGCGTTCCGCAGGCCCAGTACAGCCACATCAAGGTGCCGGAGGACGGCCCCGACGAGCGCTTCATCTACCTCTCCGACGTCCTTCCCACGGCCTGGCAGGCGGTCGAGTACGCGGGGATCCCCGACGGCGGGAGCGTCACGGTGCTCGGCCTCGGCCCGATCGGCGACATGTCCGCCCGCATCGCTCTGCACCGCGGCCACCGGGTGATCGGCGTCGACATCGTGCCCGAGCGGCTCGAGCGGGCGCGGGGGCGCGGCGTGGAGGTCCTCGACCTCAACGATCACGGCGATCTCGGTGAGACCATCCGGGAGATGACAGACGGGCGCGGGACTGACGCGGTGATCGACGCCGTGGGGATGGAGGCACATGGTTCGCCGGGCATGAAGGTCGCCCACCAGCTGACCGGGCTGCTACCCAGCTCGCTGGCGGAGAAGATGATGGAGAGAGCCGGAGTCGACCGACTGAACGCGGTCTACCTCGCCATCGACATCGTGCGCCGGGGCGGCACGATCTCACTCAGCGGGGTGTACGGGGGGATGGCCGACCCGCTCCCACTGCTGACCCTCTTCGACAAGCAGATCCAGCTACGCATGGGTCAGGCAAACGTGAAGCGCTGGGCTGAGGACATCATGCCGCTCCTGCTCGATGGCGATCCTCTCGGCGTCGAGGGCTTTCATACCCATCGGATCCCGCTTGAGGAGGCGCCGGGCGCCTACGAGCAGTTCCAGAAGAAGCAGGACGGGATGGTGAAGGTGCTGCTCGATCCGTAGTGGAGGGCGCCGCTTGAACGCTCCGAGCCAAAACGCCTCAGGCGACGGGCGGGATGAGCAGCTCGTTCTCCTCCCAGTCGGGCTCCACCTGGTTGAGAGCCCTGGCCACCCGCGGGTAGTCGGGCGGCAGCAGCACCATGTCGCCCCTGAACTCGGGCGGCCGGATCCCGAGCCGCTCCGCGAGGCGCGCCACCACATCCTCGACCTCCTGCCGGTCAGCCCCGGGAGGGATCGTCCAAACGGCCGGTACCTCGTCCATGCCGCCTATCGTAGCCGCGACCCCGCGACCCCGGCAAACGCCGGGGGAGGGCGCCGTCAGGCAGCGGGACTTAGGTGCTCGGGCGCGAGCGTCCGGGCCAGGGCCAGTGTTCCCCCATCGAGCCGTGCCGGCTCCAGCCCATGACGCCGCGCGTACTCCGCCTCGATCACATCGCTCACGTCCTCCCAGGTCGTCCCCGGTGCCTCCTCGGCCACGCTGCCGGTGGTCGCAGGCCGCCACTCGAGCTCAAGAGCCCCGTAGACCGGAACGAGCACCTCCCGCACGCGGTTCGCGCCACCCACCACCACGACGCCGCCCACGTGGACGCCCCCGGCCACCAGCCGCTGGCCCACACCCATCAGCTTCCGCGCGCCGCCGGCGTTCACGCTGTGCGCCCCCGGGCAGTACTCGCCCGGCACCTCCCCCACGCGCGCGTCCACGCCGAGCCGGCTGAAAGCGGTGGCCATCAATTCGGCCGTGGCCTCGAAGCGCTCGTCCACACGGGAGCGTGGGTCGGGGTCGGGGACAGCGTGGGCGAAGGCGATCGTGTGCTCGTGAAAGACGGCCGCGCGGCCGCCGGCGAGGCGCTCGATGGCCTCGAATCCTCGTGTGCGGGCCGCCCGCACCGCCGCGGGATACCCGGGGCTGACGGCGTCGCGCCGGCCGAAGGCGACGATCGAGGCGGGGCGCCAGATCCGCAGCGTTTCAGGGAGCTCGCCGGCCGCGACGCGCAGCATGAGCGCGCGCGAGACCGCGGTGTCGAGGGCGGCGTCATCGGGGAACGATTCGGTGAGCAGCCGTAACATTGGGTTGAGCCCCGATCAGCTCTTATATTCCGGACCCGCCAATCCCCACACTCGAAGGGATTCTTCATGAGCGTCACCGATGAGCTTCTCAAGAACAACGAAAGCTTTGCGGCAAGCTTCGACAAGGGCGTCCTGCCGATGCCCCCCGGGGCCAAGGTCGCGGTGGTGGCCTGCATGGACGCGCGGCTGCACCCCTACGGGCTGCTCGGCCTCACGGAGGGCGATGCGCACGTGATCCGCAACGCCGGCGGCGTGGTCACGGACGACGAGATCCGCTCGCTTGCGATCTCCCAGCGGCTGCTGGGTACCGAGGAGATCATCCTCATCCACCACACCGACTGCGGCATGCTCACCTTCACCGACGACGAGTTCAAGCGCTCGATCCAGGAGGAGACCGGCATCAAGCCGGAGTGGGCCGCCGAGTCCTTCACGGACCTCGACGAGGACGTGAGGCAGTCGATCGCCCGCATCCAGGCGAGCCCCTTCATCCCCAACAAAGACTCGGTCCGCGGGTTCGTCTACGAGGTTGAGACCGGCAAGCTGCGCGAGGTGGGCTGACTCGGCTACTGAGGCCGAGCAGGCCAAGGACGCAGGGATGCGAAGGCCTCAGTAGCCGAGGGCGAACTTCGCGTCCTCGGACATCAGGTCCGGGGTCCAGGGCGGGGTGAAGACCATCTTCGGATGGACCTTCGTAATCCCCTCGAGCTCACCGACGTACTCCTCCATCTGCTCGGAGACCTGGGGGCCTATCGGGCACCCCGCCGAGGTCAGCGTGAAGCTGATGAACACCTCGTCGTCCTCGACGGCGATGTCATAGACCAGGCCGAGCTCGACGAAGTCGAGACCCAGCTCCGGGTCGATCACGTTCTCCAGGGCCTCGCGCACGTCGTCCACGGTTACATCGCTCATGGGAGCAATCTTACTGCCCAGTAGGGTTGGAGAGGATGCCAGTCCCGCTTTTGATAGCGATATTCATCGCGGTTCCGATCGCCGAGCTGTACCTGATCTACACGATCGGAGATGCCATCGGCGTGCTGCCTACGCTGCTTCTGCTGGCGGTCGACTCCGTGCTCGGCTCGCTCCTCCTGCGCTCGCAGGGGAAGGCGGTATGGCGAAGGTTCAACGACACGATGGCGGCGGGCCGGGTGCCGCACAAGGAGCTCCAGCACGGCATCGCGGTGATCTTCGGGGGGGCCCTGCTGATAACGCCGGGCTTTCTCTCCGACGTTTTGGGGCTGGCGCTGCTGCTGCCGCCCACCCGAGCGGTGATCCTCCGCCTGGTGGTGCGCCGCCTCTCCAAGCGAGTGGAGACGCGGGTGGTGGCCGGGGAGGCCCGGCCACCGAGGCGAGAGGCGGACGTGGAGGGAAGCGCCGCCGAGTACCCGCAGCACGAGCCGCCCCGCCTCGAGCGGTGACCGGGCCCGCGGTCTCGATCGCCTTCTTCGATCTCGAGCGGGGGCTGCACGGCACCGCGCGCAACGGGGCGACCCTGCTCTTCGAGGACGCCCAGTCCACCGTGCTGCCCGAGGGGCCCCGGGTCGAACGCTCAGGCGCCGGCTGGCGGGCCGAGCTGGACGGCGCATTCTCGCTTGAGCTTCAGCCGGTCGCGGCGGAGGCGGCGCTCGGCGGGGTGACCGCCCACGTCTGCGAGGTCACCGGCACGGTGGGAACGGCCAAGGTGCGCTGTCTCGGAACCGTCGGCGAGACCCATACTCCCCCTGAATGGGATGTGCTCGATGCGCTGCGCAGCATCTCGGCGGTATTCGACCGCGAGCACGCGTTTCTCGCCGTGGCCCTGCGC
>JACCUO010000042.1 GCA_013811765.1 Thermoleophilaceae bacterium
GGCTGCGCTCCTCCCCGCGGGGGATCGGGCTGCGCTCCTCCCGCAGGTTCGCTCCCGCCCCGGCGGCGGCCCAGCGCCACGACGGTGGCCACGTACAGCAACTCCACCAGCGTCTGCAGGATGCGGAAGGCAACCGCGATGGCGGTGGCCACCGCCCCGGGTAGCACCACGGCCATGGAGGCCGCGAGCGCGGCGTCACGCGTGCCGATTCCGCTCGGCACGATGAACGTGAGCACCGCGACGCAGAACGCCACCGGATAGGACGAGGCGACGTAGGGCAGATCCGACAGGTCCACGGGGTGCAGCGCTGCGGCGAAGGCAAAGAGGCCGAGCCCGATGGTCACCCAGCACACCAGGTACGCCAGGCAAAGCTGCAGGACGCGACCGAACGGCAGGACCCGCGGTAGCGGATCGCGGCCGAGCTTTCGCAGCGCGAAGCCGGCGAGCGGCTCGAACACGCGCGGATGGACGACCACGAGGACGGCCGGGATCAGCGCGAGCACCGCAAACCGTCCAGGCCGGCCATCGAGCTCGGGGAGCTCGATCACGAAGTAGGCGCCGACGATGACCGCGGTCGCGAGGGCCAGCGCCAGTTCGTAGACCACGCTGGCGAGCGTCACACGCTTGGGCACCCCGTGCCTCTCGGCCATGACGACCCGTCCGACGACCAGCAACACGTTCGTCGGCACGTATCGGGCAAGGAGCGACTTGCCCCACACCGCGCGGCCGGGGCGCGGGTCGATGTGCTCCCCGAGCGAGTGGATGACCACCCGCCAGAGCTCTCCCTGGAATGTGTAGAAGAGCACCACGCACACGATCGCCAGCGCGAGCCATCCCGGGGAGAAGCGCCAGTCGAAGTCGGGGAGCTCATTCCACTGCCGCACCACGAAGAACAGCAGGAAGCCGAAGATCAACGCTGCAAGGCCGTACTGCACGAACACCTTCTTGCGCGGACTTGCGCTCTGCGCCGAGGAAACGCCCGCTGCTGCCGCACCGAGGCGCTCGAGCAGCGACGCCTCCGAAGGCTTCGCCCGCTCGGGGTCGGGTGCCCGCGAGGCCTTCACCGGTTCAGACTGTACCCATGGCGGAGCTGGCGCTGATCGCCGCGATCGAGGAGCTCCTCCCTGCCCCGGGGGAGCGCGTGGTGCGCTGGGTGGGCGATGACGCCGCCGTCGTGCGCGCGCGGCCGCTTGCGGTCACCTCGATCGACACGATAGCCGAGGGTGTGCACTTCGAGCTGGCGACGCACTCCTTCGAGGACGCCGGGCACAAGGCGCTGGCCGCCGCCCTCTCCGACCTTGCGGCGATGGGCGCGAACCCGGGGGAGGCTTACGTCTCACTCGCGCTGCCACGCGACCTGCCCCCTGCCGACGCCCTCTCCCTGGTGAAGGGAATGACGGCTCTCGCCGAGCGCACCGGGACCACCATGGCCGGGGGAGACATCGTGAGGGCCGGGGCGCTGGTGATCACGGTATGCGTGACGGGATGGGCGGAGCGCGAGAACCAGCTGGCCGGCCGAGACGGCGCGCGCCCCGGAGATGTCGTGGGGCTCACCGGGGACCTCGGGGCCTCGGCCGCCGGGCTGCTGATGCTCGAGGGGCAAGTGCCGGGGCTGGGGCCCACCGAGGCCGAGTTCCTCGCTCGCCGCCACCGATGCCCGGAACCGCGCCTCGCGGCGGGGCGGGCGATCGCCGCGGCAGGGGCCACGGCCATGATCGACCTGAGCGACGGGCTGGCGACCGACGCCGCCCACGTGGCGGACAGCAGCGGCGTGCGCCTGGTACTCGACCTGCTCACGGCGCCGCTGGGGCCGGGCGTGCGGGAGGCCGCAGAGGCGATCGGACGCGATCCCCTCGAGCTGGCCGCCACCGGCGGCGAGGACTACGAGTTGCTCTTCACCGTATCGCCAGATCTGTGGGGGTCCACCGCGGCCGCCGCCGGCACAGTCGTGACCCGGCTAGGCACCGTGGTCGAGGGCAACGGGGTCGAGCTCAGGGGGCCGGGGGGCCGGATCCTCGAAGAGATGCGCGGGTACGAGCACCCTTGAGGGTGCCACCGGCAGCTCCGGGTACTCCCATGCACGACGCAGTATCGCGTCGGCCACCGCCTTGGTATCGACCGAGTAGGCCCCGCCCTCTATCGCCATCCGCAGACTTGTGTTCATGACCCACGCATCGGCCGGGATCATCCCGGGGATGAGGTTTACGCGCCGGCACTGGACGCAGGCCCGGGGTGCAAGGAGGAGCGCACCATCTACTCCCCTCACCGGCGCAGCGCGCTCGAGGTTCCTCCGAGAGACCCAGGGCCCGCATAGGAGCCGGGGCCCCTGACCGACGGGGGCTCGCCGGTCTCCCCCTCCACCTCGGGGTGTCTGGCGCTCGCGATCGCGATCACCGAACCCAGGGCCGCTGCCAGGACGCACCCGAGGAGCGAGCTGACCACGCTCACGTGGCCGCCCGTGACCAGCAGATACAGGTACCAGGCGCCACTCAGGGGATCGAGGTGAAGCCTGATCAGGGCATAGGTCACCAGGAGGGCCGGGAGCAGAAGGCCGGCGGCCACCATCAGAAGCCGCGTACGACGGGCCGGCGCAGGATCCACCAAGGTGGCGAGGATCCACAGGTGAAGCGCCGGCACGAGAATGAGGGCCGAGTACGGGTTGACGGCCCACATGGCGAGCGTCGCCACGCTGAGCACGAGGGCGACCGCAACGGCGGCGGCGGGCTCCGACGGGTCGCCGAGAGCGCTCTCCGCGCGGGTGGCCAGGGAGCGCAAGCCGATCCAGGCAAGCGCGACAGCCACAACCAGGACCCCGAGCACGGCGTACCCCTCCGTATCGAGGGGGTACAGGCCGGGCGCCACCGGCGCGGCGGGCGGGTCCGGCGTGGCGCCGGCAAGCGCCAGGAGATACGCCAGCGCGAGGCCTATCGCGAACGCGAGGGTGCCGGCCCCGAGCCACATGAGCCAGGGCGTGACCGCTCGACGGCGCCTGCGGGCTCGAGCCAAGGCGTCCACGCTGGCCACCAATGCGGGCAGTATCAAGGCCAGCCCGAGCAGCGTGAGGACCACGCCCGGCACCACCTGGGTCACCGCCGTGATGTACGTGCGCGGGCCGCGGGCCGGGGGGCGGGCCCGCTGGTCGAGCGCGGTCACGGTGCGTAGCGTGGCCCGGCCGAGGCCGCCGAGGCGATCCTCGTCTACCTCCGCCGGTTCGGCGCTCTCGGAGTTTCCCAGCTCACCGTCACCGGCTATCCGGACGGCGTCATATCCGGCCTCGAGCAGAGGGCCCTGCGCGCCGATGCCGATCGGAAACGCGAGCTGCGCGACCTGGCCCGCGGGGCTGGCGCCCGCCGCGGGAGGGGAGAGCTCCTGCCTGAGCGACTCGGCCACGGTGCGCTGCAGGCCTATACCGGCTCGCGTGACGTCGTTAGACCACGAGGCGATCGTGGGGGCCTCCTTCGAGCGCACGCCGAGATCCGACAGCACGAGCACGCCGTCCACCAGATCGGAGGAGTCCAGCCTCCCGGCGAGCCGCCGCGCACCCACATGGCCGAGCGTTGATCCGTCTACCGAGGCCAGCACGAGGGTCTTGCGTGAGGGACGGCCCTCGAACACGCGCGATAGCTCGAGCAGCGCCGCGGTATCCGCCGCGCTCCCGGCGGCGTCGGGTACCCCTCGGGCGTCGCGAGCGGCCAGCACGACGATCTGGCGCCGGGATTTGCCCGCCCGTCGGCCGATCACGTTCACGAGGGTCTTCCCGTCCCTCTCGAAGCGGTCCACCTCGACGGCGAATCCCCTGGTCGAGAGAGTCCCGCGAACGCGGGCTGCCAGAGCGCGGTTCCCTACCGACCCGGAGCGGCGGTCGCGCGCGGCTACCACGATCTGGCGCGCGGCGGCCGAAGCCTGGCGGCCATCGAAGAGCACGTCCGCCGCGAGGCCCTGTGGAAGTGGCCTGGGACTGCTCTCCAAGGAAAACATCACGAGCACGACTGCGAGCACCGCCGGCACGAAGGCCGCCCGGTAGATCCGCGGCTCGATCACGCTCGCCGGCTCCGCACCCCCCTCAACCTACAATCTGGAGAGAGCGCAGCCCGCCCCAGGCGGGCGCTTTATGACACAGCCCCCTCCCCGCATCCTCCTGGTAGACGACGAAGAGTCGGTTCAAAAGCTGCTCACCTTCCCCCTGCGCAAGGACGGTTACGAGGTCGTTGGCGCGCTTGACGGCCCCGAGGCGCTCGAGCGCCTGCGTGAGGACGACATCGACCTGGTCGTGCTCGATCTCATGCTTCCCGGGGTGGACGGCTTCGAGGTGTGCCGGCAGGTGCGGGCAAAGAGCTCCGTTCCGATCATCATGCTCACCGCGCGTACCGAGGAGATCGACAAGGTGCTCGGCCTCGAACTCGGCGCCGACGACTACATCACCAAGCCGTTCTCGGTCCGTGAGTTCCGCAGCCGCGTCAAGGCCGTCTTGCGCCGCGCCGAGCGCACCCGCGCCGAGGAGCCGGGCGAGGAGCCGCTCGAGGACGGCGACCTCCGTATCGACTTCGACAAGCGCACCGTCACGCTGGCGGGCGAGCCGGCTGGACTGACCTACGTCGAGTTCGAGATCCTCGCCGCCCTGGCACGCAACCCGGGTCGGGTCTACAACCGCATGGTCCTGCTGGAGCGCGTATGGGGCGACGCCTCCTACCGCGACCCACGCACCGTGGACGTGCATATTCGACATTTGCGGGAGAAGCTCGAGAACGACCCGAAGCACCCCAAGCTGATCCTCACGCTGCGCGGAGTGGGCTACCGCTACCGGGACCGATGATCGCCCGTCCTCGCCTTCGCTCGCTGCGCAACAAGCTGGCACTGCTGTTCCTCGGCATCACGGCTGTTGCCCTCGCAGTCATGTACGTATCGGTCGTACCCCAGCTCGAGGTGAACCTCGAGCAGCAGAAGCTGGCCGATCTCGAGCGGGTGGCGACGGGCGCCGAGACCACGCTCGAGGAGCTGATGGGCCGCCAGGACATCTCCGCGGCGGAGCTCGACAGGCGCGTGCGCGCAGTGGCGGATGCGGCTGGGGCGCGGATCACCCTACTCGGGGTCCAGCAGTCCCGCCAGACGGGCTCCGACGCACCCTTCTACGTGATCACCGATACGCGCGAAGAGCGGGAGGTGCCCCAGAATCCCGCCCTCGCGCGGGCGGCAGCGCGCACCAGGGCCCCGGTGCTTGGCCACGGCGAGCTCAACGGCGAGGAGCTGGGCCAGCTGGCCCAGCCGCTCTCCTACCGAGGTGAGAACAACTGGATCGCCCTGTACTCACAGAGCTTCGAGGGCGTGACGGACACGGTTGCGCTGGTTCGCAACCGGTTGCTGCTGGCCACCGGGGCCGCCCTGCTGCTGGCCCTGGTCGGTGGATATTCCGTGGCGCAGGCACTGGCGCGCCGCGTGCGGAGGCTCGAGGCCGGGGCCGAGCAGGTTGCGGCGGGAAACTTCATCGAGCCACTGCCCGTGGACTCCGAGGATGAGCTGGGCGAGCTCACCCGCACATTCAACGACATGCAGAGGCAGTTGCGGCGGGTCGACGTTGCGCGCAAGGAGTTCGTGGCCACGGCCTCCCATGAGCTGCGCACACCCATCTTCTCGCTCGGCGGTTTTGTGGAGCTGCTGCGGGATGAGGACCTCGACGAGGCCACCCGGCGGGAGTTCCTCGACACGATGGCCGAACAGGTGGAGCGGCTTCAGAAGCTGGCGGTCGACCTGCTCGACCTTTCCCGGCTGGACGCCGGGTCGGTTCGGTTCGAGCGCGAGCCCGTGGACCTCTCGGAGGTGGCGCGTGCCGTGACGAGCGAGTTCAGACCGGTGGTCACCGCGCAGCGACCTGCCGTGACGCTGCGCCTTCCAGAGCCCGGCGTGCAGGCAAGCTGCGACCGGGAACGGGTCGCGCAGATCATCCGTATCCTGCTCGACAATGCCCTCACGCACACCCCGAAGGGCACGCAGGTCACGGTGACGGCCCGGCGCAGCAACGGGGTTGCGGAGCTGACGGTGGCGGACGATGGACCGGGCCTTCCGCAAGAGACCCAGGTCTTCGAGCGCTTCACGACCGGTGACGCCACCCGGGGGGCCGGACTCGGGCTTGCCATCGCCCTGGAACTGGCCGAGCACATGGACGGACAGATCCGTGCGGAGACGCTTGCTGTCGGAACGGCGTTCACTCTGGAGCTGCCCGTGGACGAGGATCGGCGCGAGGCGTGATGCGCGCCGGTGTCAGTGCCCGCCGCCGGAGTGGCGGCCGAGCCCTTCGCACGGCTCTCGCCGCAGCGGTCCTCGCAGGGGCCCTGTCGATCGCGGGGTGCGGCGGCGGGTCCGAAAGCGATGCCGAGAGCGCCCCCCCGAACGCGGCGAAGGAGGTGCGCACCACGCGGGTGGAGGTCGTCAAGGGCCTCGGGAAGGACGGGCGATTCGATCCCTCGGCTCTCTACCGTCGGCTTTCGCCAGGAGTGGTCACCGTCCTGTCGATCTTCGACGGCGACCGCCAGTCGCTCCTGCAGAGGGAAGACGAAGACGGTGAAGGGGGACAGGGATCGGGGTTCGTGCTCGATGGACAGGGCTACGTGGCGACGAACGCCCACGTGGTCACCACCGGCAGCCCCCCGAACACGAAGCGTGCGAAGGAGGTCTACGTCGAACTCTCCGACGGCAGCCGGGTGGGCGCCCGCATCGTGGGAGAGGACCCGGGCGCGGACGTGGCCCTGCTCAAGCTGGATCCCGCCGGGCTCAGGCTCACGCCGCTCAAGCTAGGCCAGTCGAAGGATCTAGTGGTGGGCGCGCCGGTCGCTGCGATCGGGAGCCCCTTCGGGGAGCGTCAATCCCTGTCGGTCGGCGTGATCTCCGCGCTCGACCGGACGATCCAGTCGCTCACCGCCTTTCAGATCGGCAACGCGATCCAGACCGACGCCGCAATCAACCCGGGCAACTCGGGTGGACCGCTGCTGAACGGAGAGGGAGAGGTGCTCGGCATCAACTCTCAGATCAAGTCCGCGGGCGGGGGCGGCGAGGGCGTGGGCTTCGCGGTGCCGGTGGACACGGTCCGGCGATCGCTGCGGGCACTGCGCGCCGAGGGCCGAGTGGACTACGGCTACCTCGGCGTGACCTCACAGCCGCTCTATCCCCAGCTGGCCGAGCGCCTTGGGCTGTCCGTGCGGGGCGGAGCGCTGATCGTGCGCGTGGAAGACGGCAGCCCGGCGGACCGCGCCGGGCTGGGGACCGGCGGGGAGAAGGTCGACTTCCAAGGCCAGCAGGACGTGCCGGCCGACGGGGACGTGATCGTGGCTGTCGGCGGCCGCAAGCTGACCCGGGAAGCCGACCTCGCCGACCTGATCAGCGCCCGCGACGCGGGCGAGGAGGTGGAGCTCGAGCTGCTCCGCGACGGGAAGCGACGTACGGAAAAGATCACGCTCGGGCAGCGGCCCGAGCGCCCGCCGGAGCCGCGCCGATGACGGTGTGGTGGTAGTCGCCGTACGACCTCGCGAGCTCGACGGCGGGATTCGCCGGCGTTCCGGGTAGGGTGCCCGCGGTGGATCTCGACAGTCGCGATGTCTCTCTCACCATCCCGGCGAAACCGGGGTACCTGGTGCTCGCCAGGCTGGCGCTATCCGCCGTGTGCCGGCTCACCCCGCTCGAGCCGGCGGAGGTCGCCGATCTGAAGCTGGCCCTGACCGAAGCCGCCTCCGAGCTGATCGAGGCCGGCGCCGACGAGGACACGGTGGGCTTCGTGTTCCGGCTGCATCCCGACCGCCTGGCGATCGAGCTCTGCGGCCCGGCGGGGACCACGCCACAGGACGAGCAGGAGCTCAGCCACGCCATCATCGAGGCCACCGTCGATCGCGCTGAGTTCTCCGCGGGCCGAACGGTCCTCGCCAAGCAGCTGGTGGCCTGATGCTGCAACCGGTTCTCGTCGGGCACAAAAGCCTCACGGACTACACCCACCTCGTGGGCAAGCCGCTGATCGAGGAGGTGCGTCAGCTCGCGGGGGAACTCGAGGGCCTCCGGGTGCTGCACCTCTCGGCGACGGCGTTCGGGGGCGGGGTGGCCGAGATCCTCTACACGCTGGTGCCGCTCATGCGCGACGTGGGCATCGAAACCGAGTGGCAGGTGATGCTCGGCCGCGAAGAGTTCTACAACGCCACGAAGATCCTCCACAACGCGCTCCAGGGCAACCCGGAGGGCCTGTCACCGGAGCAGTGGCAGATCTTCGCCAAGTACAACGAGATGAACGCGAAGGAGATCGAGGGCGGCTGGGACGTGATCATCGTTCACGACCCCCAGCCCGCCGCCATCCATCAGCTCGTGCCCGAGAAGGCGCGCACGTGGATCTGGCGCTGCCACATCGACCTCTCCACGCCCAATCCGGCCGCGATCGAGCGGCTGGTGCCCTTCGTGCGCTCCTACGACGGCGCGGTCTTTCACCTCGAGCAGTACGTGCCGGAGGGGCTTGACGGCACGCCGATCCACATCGTGCCCCCTGCGATCGACCCCCTCTCTCCCAAGAACATGGCCTTCTCCCCGGAGGACGCTGCCTACGTCTGTGACCAGTTCGGGATCGACGTGGACCGGCCCATGCTCTGCCAGGTCTCGCGCTTTGACCCCTGGAAGGACCCGATGGGCGTGATCGACGCCTACCACCAGGTGGCCGAGCAGATGCCCGCCACGCAGCTGGCCCTCGTCGGGTCGATGGCGACCGACGATCCGGAGGGGTGGGAGTTCTTCAACCAGACGATGGCCTACGCGGACGGGAACCCCGACATCCACATCTTCAACAACCTCAACAACGTCGGCGCAATCGAGGTGAATGCGTTCCAGTCCCAGGCGGACGTCATGATCCAGAAGTCCACGCGCGAGGGCTTCGGGCTCACCGTCTCCGAAGCCCTCTGGAAGGCGCGTCCGTTCATCGGCGGGGACGTCGGGGGCATTCCCCTGCAGGTGGAGGACGGTGAGACGGGCTACCTCGTCTCGTCGGCCTCGGAGTGCGCCGAGCGCTCCGTGGCGATCCTCGAGGACCCCGATTTGGGCAAGCGGCTCGGCCGCGCCGGGAAGGAGCATGTCCGGCAGCGGTTCCTGACGCCGCGGCTCCTGCGCGATTGGCTGAAGATCTTCGGCGCGAAAGCATGAGCAAGGACGCCCAACTGGTCCTCGTCTCAAACCGCGGGCCTGCCACATTTGAGCGCACGGAGAGCGGCGGGTTCGAGCCCCACCGGGGCGGCGGCGGGCTCGTGACGGCCCTCACCGGCCTCGTCCACCACCGCGACGCCCTCTGGATCGCCTCCACTCTGTCGGACGAGGACGCGGAGGTCTCCGCGCAGCACGAAGGCCAAAGCTTCGACTGCAAGCTCGAGGACGTGACGTACCGCATCCGCCTCGTGGAGTCCGACGCCGAGGCCTACGAGCGGTTCTACAACGTCGTGGCCAACCCGATGCTGTGGTTCATCCAGCACTACCTGTGGGACCTCTCGAACGCGCCCGACATCCGCAAGTGGGAGGTCGACTCCTATGAGCAGGGCTACCGCGTCGTGAACAAGGACCTCGCCAACGCGGTCCTCGAGGAGATCAAGGACGTGGACGAGGCGGTGGTCATGCTCCACGACTACCACCTGTACGCGGCCCCGAGGTTCATCCGCGAGGCGCGCCCCGACGTATTCCTGCACCACTTCGTGCACATCCCATGGACCCAGCCCGACGCCTGGCGCGTGCTTCCGCGGGACATCCGCGAGGACATCTTCGAGGGCGTCCTGGCGAACGACATCGTCGCCTTCCATACCCGCGCCTACCGCCGCAACTTCCTGCTCTGCTGCCGCGAGCTGTTCGACCTCGACGTCGACGAGAAGGCCAACATCGTCCATTTCGAGGGACGCGAGATCTGGGTGCGCGCGTACCCGCTGCCAATCTCCGCCGAGACCTTTCAGCGCAACGCCCAGCGTCCGGCGGTGCACGAGTACGAGCGTCAGATCCAGCGCCGGCGCCGGGAGCACCTGATCCTCCGGGTAGACCGCGCCGACCTCTCCAAGAACATCCTGCGCGGCTTCACCGCCTTCGACATGTTCCTCGACCAGAACCCGGATTTCCTCGAAAAGGTCACCTTCATCGCCCACCTGATCCCGTCGCGGCAGGACATCGCGGAGTACGCCGAGTACCTCGAGCGCATCGAGGCGCTGGTGGCTGTGATCAACCATCGTCACGGCACCACCGACTGGATGCCGATCGACCTGCGCCTGCGCGAGAACCTCGACGAGGCAATCGCTGCCTACAAGCACTACGACCTGCTGATGGTGAACGCGATGTTCGACGGGATGAACCTCATCGCCAAGGAGGGCCCGCTGGTCAACGAGCGCAACGGGGTGTCCCTGCTGAGCGAGAACACCGGCGCACACGAGGAGCTCGCGGAGTTCGCCCTCTCGGTCAACCCCTTCGACGTCCAGGAGCAGGCGGAGGCCATCCACCGCGCTCTCACCATGTCCCCGGACGCGCGGTCGTGGCGGGCTCAGGGACTCAAGCGGGTGGTCACCGCGCGCGATCCGGGCGACTGGGTTGATGACCAACTCGCCGACATCGAGGCCAAGCGCGGCGGGAGGGCCCCCGACGCCGGATAGCGACCGCCTTCGCGCGGGGGCTAACGGTCCGGAGTGAACTCCCCCGTCCTCGGGGGTGCCTCGCTCGGAAGGGCGAGTGGAGGGGAACGCGTCCCCAACCGAGACGGGACACGCGGAGGAGGCTGATGGCCACGCCGAGGAGGCTGATGGCCACGCGGAGAGGCCTGACCACCCGGAGCCCTCCGCCCTCGCGAAGGTCGGCTGGGTGAGAGCTGCCGGCCCCGCCCGGCAGGCCCTGCGGGTCGAGCCGGCTGAGAGGCGACCGGGTGGCGCCCCAGAGGGTCCGGCCGCTGCTCACCCGGCGGGGAGACCGGGGCGGGCGGCTGCGGCGGATCAAGCTGTTCCGGCGGCTCCTGGGTGGGGCCGCGATCCAAGCCGGGCGGGCCGGCCGCGATCAGCAGCGCGGCGGCGAGCAGCGCGGCCAACCGTCCGACGTTCCTCCAACGCACCCGTCCCAGCGGGCCGAGTGCTCCGCGTGCTCGCCGCCGTGCCACGCCAGGTGGAGTCGTGGCCTACCGGAACTCGCCCCCTCGCTGCTATCGTCTCGCGGCCCATGGCACGCCTTTACGACCTCATGCTGCTCATCGATTCAACCGCCCCGGACGACCGCCAGCGCGAAATCGTCGGTGAGGTCGAGTCCACGCTGAACTCGGGTGGGCAGATAGTGAGCGCCCACGACTGGGGCAGCCGCCGGATGACCTTCGAGATCGACCACCGACCCGAGGCGGCCTACCACCTCTACCAGTTCGAAGGCGACAACGAGCTTCTCGACCGCCTGAACCACAGCCTCAAGATCACCGACGGAGTCCTGCGCTTTCGCATCATCCGTCAGGGTCCCGGTTCGCCGCCCGTACCACCGAGCCCCGATCCGGCACCTGCCCGACGCGAAGACGAGCCCAACGGGCGCGTCGCGGCTCGAGCCGCGGCCGACGCCCCGCCGGAGCCCGTCGCCGAGCCCGCCGAGCCCGCCGAGACCCCGGCGG
>JACCUO010000077.1 GCA_013811765.1 Thermoleophilaceae bacterium
CACCGAACTTCTGCAGCAGCTGAGCGGCGGTCTTGTCACCGATGCCGGGGACGCCCGGGATGTTGTCCGACGTATCGCCCTTGAGGCCGTAGAAGTCCGGAATCAGCTCGGGGGGGATCCCGTAACGGTCGATCACCGCCTGCCGGTCGTAGATCTTGGTGTCGGTGATGCCGCGGCCGGTGGCCATCACCTTTACGCCGTCCTCAATCAGCTGGAACGTGTCTCTGTCGCCGGTCACGATCATGACCTCGAGGCCACGCTCACGTGCCGTGCGGGCCAGCGTGGCGATCACGTCGTCGGCCTCATACCCCTCGACCTTGACGTTGGCATAACCGAAGGCATCCACGAGCGGTTCCATGTGCGGCCACTGCTCGCGCAGGAGGTCCGGGCGCGAACTGCGGCCGGCCTTGTAATCGGGATAGGCCTCCTCACGCCCCGACATGCCGGCATCCCACGCCACGATCGTCGGCCTCTGCCCGTATTCGGTGAGCAGCTTCACAAGCATCGACGCGAATCCGAAAATGGCATTCGTAGGCTGCCCGCGTGACGTGGCGATCGTCTCGGGCAGGGCAAAGAAGGCACGGTAGACGAGGCTGTTCCCGTCGATCAGGAAGAGCTCGCGCGGGGGATCGTCGGACATCCCCTTCATCCTACGAGCCAAGGTCCTGCCGCTCAGGGCCTCCCCCTATCATCGACCGTCGCTGCCATGGCCGCCCCGAGCGCACAGTTCTCGCTGACCCTGCGGGTCGAGTTGCCCCACGAGTCGGGCACGCTCGGGAAGGTCACGGCGGCGATCACGCGCGCCGGGGGATCGATCGTGGCCGTGGACACCCTCGAGGCCCGCGGCAGCGGCACCCTGCGGGAGATCACGATCGACTGCGAGGGCCAGGACCATCGCGGGAAGGTGATCAAGGCCGTGCAGGGGGTCCGCGAGGCCGGGCTGATCGAGACGATCGACCGCACCTTCGAGCTCCACCGCGGCGGAAAGATCTTCACCGGCCTCGCCACGGAGGTGAAGACGCGCGATGACCTCTCGATGGCCTACACGCCGGGGGTCGCGCGGGTGTGCGCGGCGATCTCCGAGAACCGGCAGAAGGCGTTCAAGTACACGATCAAGGCGAACACCGTGGCCGTGGTGTCCGACGGTACCGCGGTCCTCGGCCTCGGGGACATCGGCCCGGAGGCCGCCATGCCCGTGATGGAGGGCAAGGCGATGCTGTTCAAGGAGTTCGCGGGCGTGGACGCATTTCCCATCTGCCTGGACACCAAGGACCCGGACAAGATCGTCGAGACCGTCAAGCTGCTGGCCCCCACGTTTGGTGGGATCTACCTCGAGGACATCTCCTCGCCCCGCTGCTTCGAGATCGAGCAGCGCCTGATCCAGGATCTCGACATCCCGGTGTTCCACGACGATCAGCACGGCACCGCGATCGTGGTCCTGGCGGCGCTCATAAACGCCTGCCGCCTGACCGGGCGCGCCATCGAGGAGCTCTCCGTGACGATCGTGGGCGCGGGCGCCGCCGGTGTGGCCGTATCGAAGATCCTCATGAACTCCGGCATCACGAAGATCGTGGCGTGTGACCGCGCCGGCGCCATCCACCTGGGCCGGGAGGACTACGAGGGCGGGTCGATGAACGCTCCCAAGACCTGGCTGGCGGAGAACACCAACCACGACCGCCGCCCGGGCTCGCCGACCGAGGTGCTCGAAGGCACGGACCTCTTCATCGGGCTCTCCGGCCCTGGGATCATCTCGGCCTCCGACCTCGGGCGGATGAACGAGGACCCCTTCGTGTTCGCGATGGCCAACCCCAACCCCGAGGTGCGTCCCGAGGACGCCGCGCCCTACGTGCGCGTGATGGCCACCGGCCGCTCCGACTACCCGAACCAGATCAACAATGTGCTGGCCTTCCCCGGCATCTTCCGCGGAGCTCTCGACGTACGCGCAAAGGCCATCACCGAGGAAATGAAGATTGCCGCCGCGAAGGGGATCGCCGCGACTGTGGCAGACGAGGAGCTGGCCGAGGACTACATCATCCCGAGCGTCTTCAACCGCGATGTGAGCCGCGAGGTCGCGCAGGCCGTGGCGCAGGAGGCCGAGCGCGCCGGGGCGGTGCGCCGGCTCGAGGACACCGCCGAGCTTTCCATCTCGTGAGAGCCATGAACGTCACCGTCACCGGCGCCACCGGAATGCTCGGCAGAGACCTAGTTCGAGCGCTGCTCGATCGCGGGGATGCGGTGACGGTGCTCTCGCGTGACACCGGGCGCGCGCAATCGGCGCTGGGTGACGTCCGGGCGCTCGAGTGGAAGGACCCGAAGACGGAACAGCCGCCGCTCGAGGCGCTCGAGGGACAGGACGGCGTCGTTCACCTGCTGGGCGAGCCGGTCGCCCAGCGCTGGAGCGAGGACGCGAAGCGCGAGATCCGCGACTCGCGCGTGCTCTCCACGCGGAACTTGGTCTCCGCCCTCACCCGGTGCGAGCGCCGGCCGGAGGTGCTCGTGTCTCAGTCGGCCACCGGTGTCTATGGCCCCCGCGGCGACGAGCCCGTGGACGAATCCGCTCCCGCGGCGAGCGACTTCCTGGCCCAGGTGGTCGTGGAGTGGGAGGCGGAGGCCGGCAAGGCCAAGGAGCTCGGGATGAGGGTGGCGCTGACCCGTACCGGTGTCGTGCTCTCAGAATCCGGCGGTGCGCTGGAGAAGATGCTGCCGCCGTTCAAGCTCGGCGTGGGCGGCCCCGTGGCCGGCGGGCGCCAGTACGTGCCCTGGATTCACGCTGACGACGTGGTCGGCGCCCTGCTGTTCTGCCTCGACACGCGAGCGGCGGCGGGCCCGCTGAACCTCACCGCGCCGGAGCCGGTCACCAACGCTGAGCTCTCCAAGGCGCTCGGCCGGGTGCTCGGCCGGCCTGCGGTTGCACCGGTGCCCGCCCTGGCGGTCAGGGCCCTCTACGGAGAGATGGCGAGCATCGTGACCACGGGCGCGCGCGTGGTTCCTAAGCACCTGCAGGACCTTGGCTACCGCTATCGCCAGCCGGATCTGGAGCGGGCGCTGCGCCTGGCCACGGGCAAGGGATAGGCCCCCACGGGCAAGGGATAGCGCCCGCTCAGGAGTCCCGGCCGCGGGACCTGCCGATCACCCCTACGAGCATCTCGACGAGGAGCAGCGCACCGGCCAGGATTGCAAAGAACCCGATCACGACCAAGGTGATGTACACGAAGTCGTCGATCACGCCGAACTTGGAGACGAAGGTGATGACCGCCAGCACCACGGCGTAGGCGGCAGCGGCGAGGATGCACAGGAAGGCCGCGTTGCTGGCCGTCTCGGCGAATTCGCTGCCCCGCCGCTCAAGGACGCCGCCGGCGATGACCAGCACGGCGTACAACGCCCCGGCCAGCACAAGGGGCATGAAGAGGCCGAACGAGAGGCCGGGGTCTGGCGTCATTTCTCTTCGCTCGCTTCGGTGCGCTCCGCGCGAAGCTGCGCGACGGTCCGCCCGTCACCGCGGCCCAGGGGCCCCTGGAGCCTCCAGCGCGAGTCCGGCTTGGCCGGCCAGAGAATCCAGATGACGATCGCGGGCACGCTGAGGAGGATGCCGGTGACCAGACCCGCCTTCTCGCCGTAGCCCTTCCGGTCGGACAGGAACGAGGCCGCGATGGCGGAGGCCAGCCAGGCGTAGAGCAGGAAGAAGGCCTTCGCCCCGAGTAGCGCGATGACCGTCATCCGCCGAGGTAGGCCTTTTGCACGTCGGGGTTGTCACGCAGGGCGGACGCCTCGTCGGTGAACGCCACGCGCCCGGTCTCAAGGACGTACCCGCGCTGGCTCACGCCGAGCGCGAAGTTGGCGTTCTGCTCCACCAGCAGGATCGTCGTTCCCTGTCTGTTGATCTCCGCGATCGTCTCGTAGATCCGCTCGACGAGGATCGGTGCTATGCCCATCGAGGGCTCGTCGAGCAGGAGCAGCCTGGGGCTTGCCATCAGGGCACGCCCGATCGCGAGCATCTGCTGCTCGCCGCCGGACATCGTGCCGGCCTTCTGGCGGTCGCGCTCCTCGAGCCGGGGAAACAGGTCGAACACGCGGCGCA
>JACCUO010000086.1 GCA_013811765.1 Thermoleophilaceae bacterium
GAGGCCGAGCGAGAGCAGATCGAGGCGCGTCTGACCCCGATCGAGAATCCGCGCACGGCCGTGAGATGAACGCCGGGGCCCTGACCCCCCGCGTCCGGCCGACTTCGAACTCGGGCCGACAGGCTCAACCCCTGATCGACGCCAATAGGCTGCCCGGCCATGCGTCCCCGCCGGCGGCAGTTCAGGCATGAGGGCCACAAGCTCGTCTTCGACGAGTACGGCACCGGAGACCGGCCTGTCCTGCTGATGCCGGGCCTGCTCCTCTCTCGCAAGATGCACGGTCCGCTGGCCGCCATGCTGGCCGAGCGTGGGTACCGGGTGCTCTGCCTGGACCTGCTCGGCCACGGGGACTCCGACCGGCCACCCGAGATGTGGCACTACTCGATAACGATCTTCGGCTCTCAGGCGCTCGCGCTGATGGACCACCTCGAGCTCGAGAAGGCCGTGGTGGGCGGGACCTCGCTCGGCGCCAACGTCGCGCTCGAGGCGGCAGCCGCGGACCAGGGTCGGGTGCAGGGGATGCTGCTCGAGATGCCGGTGCTGGACAACGCGCTGCTCGGCGCCGTGCTCTCATTCACGCCGCTCCTGCTCGCCACGACCTTCGGCGCCCCCGCGGCTCGCGTCCTGGCGCGGGCGGCGGGCCTCGTGCCCCGCCGCGGGCCGCTCCTCGCCCGGATGGCGCTCGACTGCCTGAGCCAGGACCCCAAGCCCTCGGCGTCGGTCCTGCAGGGTCTCTTCTTCGGCCGGACCGCGCCACCCCGGAGCGAACGCGCCGCGCTGCAACCGCCCGCCCTGGTGATAGGCCACCAACGGGACCCGATCCATCCCTTCTCGGACGCCGACATGCTGATGGGAGAGCTGCCGAACGCCCGGCTTGTGGAGGCGTCCTCAATCCTCGAGCTGCGGCTCTCACCGGATCGCCTCCAGGGCGAGATCGCGAGCTTCATCGACGAGTGCTGGCAGGCTCCTGGGAGGCGTCCGCCGCGCAGGCGCAGCCCACGACCGTCCGCAAGCAAGGCATCACACCCCCAGGGTGGCCGGCGCCGCGGCGCCTAGGCTCACTACTCTTCCCCGCCGATGGCCAGCCGTAAGGAGCAGAAGGAGCAACTGCGCCGGGAGCGCCAGGAGCGCGAGGCCCTCGCCAAGGCGGCGGAAAAGCGTCGGCGACTGATCGGCTACGGCGCCGGCGGGGCGCTCGTCGCGGTTGTGGCGGTCGTGCTGGTGGTCCTGCTGGTCGGCGGCGGAGGTGACGGTGGTGATGGTGGCGGCGGCGGTGGCGGTGACGAGCTTCCGTCCGGGGGTGAGGCGCCCGCGCAGAAGATCACGGACCTGGAAGAGGCGGCGAAGGCGGCCGGCTGCGAACTGAAAAGCTTCAAGGGCACCAGTCGGGAGCACACGAGCGATCTCGCTGAGGCGATCAGCTACGAGTCCAACCCACCGACCACGGGCAAGCACTTCGACGAGCCAGAGCAGGACGGTGCATTCAGCGAGGCGCCCGACGCGAAGAAGCTCATTCACACCCTTGAGCACGGCCGGGTGATCATCTCGTTCAAGAAGACGCTGCCCAAGGACGACCGGGCGGGCCTCAAGGCCCTCTTCGACGAGGACTCCTACCAGATGGTCCTCACCCCGAACGACACGAAGATGACCTACGCGGTCGCCTCAACCGCGTGGAACGCAGATCCGAAGCCCAACGGCACCGGGCGGCTGCTCGGGTGCCCCAAGTTCACGCCGCAGGTGTTCGACGCTCTCCGCACCTTCAAGGACGAGCACCGCAGCAACGGTCCCGAACCGGTGCCGTAGGCACACGGGCCTGAGGCACGCGGGCCTGCAGATCCCCGCCCTGCAAGGTTTCGTTCAAGAGCGCACCTGAACGTCTGACACCGTGTTGGGTCCTGTGGTGAAGCGTTCTCTGGCCACCGCCGTGCTCGTCTGCGTCCTTCTCCTCGGGGCGGTGGCCACGCCTGCGCTCTCGCTCCGGCCGTGGCACGCGGAGCCGGTGGACTTCTCGATCACTCCGCCCGCACACGCCCTGCTGGGCAAGGCTTCCGCGCGCGGGAGCGGCGTGGTGTCCAGGCCGCTGCGCGCTCCGAAGCGCTTCAACCTCGTCGGCCTGACCTGGTCGGATGCCCGCGAGGAGCCGGGGGTCGCGGTGCGCAGCCGGCTTGAGGGCGGCGAGTGGTCACGCTGGGCGACCGTGTACGCGCACGCCGAGGACAGCCCCGACCCTGGCAGCGAGACGGGCACCCGCGGAACTTCGGCCCCCAGCTGGGTGGGCGAGGCGGACTGGGTCCAGTACCGGGTCAGCAAGCGTCCTCGAGGGCTGCGGATCCACTTCGTGAACGTGCGCGGCACGGCCACCGCGGCCGACCGTGCCCGAAGCGTGGTTCGCCGGGTGGCCAGCGCGGGCGTGACCTCGATCGCCGCCCTCGTGCGGCCCGGCGGCGCCCGGGCAGCCGAGCCCCAGCCACAGATGGTCTCCAGGGCGGGATGGGGCGCCGGGGACTGCCCACCGCGAAAGGGGCCCGACTTCGGCGAGGTCCGCGCGGCGTTCGTTCACCACACGGTGAACTCGAACGCCTACACGCGCGAGGAGGCCCCCGACGTGGTGCTCGGCATCTGCCGCTTTCACCGCAACACCAACGGCTGGAACGACATCGGCTACAACTTCCTCGTCGACCGGTTCGGGACGATCTACGAGGGCCGCGCGGGGGGCACGGACCAGGCCGTGATCGGGGCACAGGCGCAGGGCTACAACGGCCAGTCCACCGGCATCGCCAACCTCGGCACGTTCACCAGCCTCGCGCAGACTCCTGAAGCCCTGCGCGCGACCGCACGGCTGATCCGCTGGAAGCTCCCGCTCCATGGGGCCCCCACATCCGGAGCGACGACGCTGGTCAGCGCAGGCGGCTCCTCCAACAGGTATCCGTCCGGCCAGACCGTCCGGCTCCAGCGTGTGATCGGCCACCGCGATACCGGGGCCACCTCATGTCCCGGCGATGCCCTCTATGCCCAGCTCCCCGAACTGCGGCGGATGGTGGGCGTCCTGGGCCCTGGCGGCGTGGCAACCCGGCTCCTCGCAGGGCTCACCACGCGGCGGAGCGTGCTCTACGGTGCCCTGGCGTCGGTCACCGGCCGGCTGTCCGCCTCCGACGGGCGGCCGCTCCCGCGTCAGGCGGTGGACGTGCAGGCGTTCATCGGCGGCAGGTGGCGCACCGTGACCCCGAGCTCGACCGGCGAGCAGGGCGAGCTGGCCGCGGTGATCAAGCCGGCCCGCAACAGGCTGCTGCGGGCGCGCTACGCGGGCATCGGCGACCTGCGTCCCGCGACCTCTCGGGCCTTCACCGTGGGCGTCCGGCCGATTCTGTCGATCGTCCGAACCGCCAGAAAAGCGTCGAGCGGCGCGCGCATAGTCGTGCGCGGAAAGGTCGTGCCACGCAAGGCGCGCGTCTATCAGGTGCTGCAGCGCAAGCGGGGACGCCATTTCCGAACCGTCGGCACACGTGCGATCAGGACCCGCCGCGATGGGCGCTTCGAAGGGTTCTTCGTGCCCGCGCGCCCGGGCACCTACCGACTCTACGTGGTGGCGCGGGGCGACCGCACGACCGCACGCGCGGCTTCGGTCAAGGTCACCGTACGCGTGGGGCGCTCTCGCGGCGGCGGGCTCGCGACTCCGTAGCCCGGATCGCTCAGCGCTCCCCGTCCCCCCAGCCCTGCTCGAGCTCCTGGCTGTAGAGCCCCTGGCCCGTGGCCAGCAGCTTCACGGTACGCGCCAGGATCCGCAGGTCGAGCACCGGCGAGCGGTGGTCCACGTACCAGACGTCGAGCTCGATGCGCTCCGGCCACGAGAGCTCCGTGCGCCCATTCACCTGGGCCCAGCCGGTGATGCCGGGCCGCACCTCGAGCCGCCGGCGCTGGTGGGGGGTGTAGCGGTCCACCTGCACCTGGACCGTCGGCCGGGGCCCGACGATCGCCAGGTCACCCTGCAGGACGTTCAGCAGGTTTGGCAGCTCGTCGAGCGAGAAGCGCCGCAGGAGCCAACCGGCCCGCGTGATCCGCGGATCCCGGTCCTCGATGTAGAGGCCGGCCCCCCGGTGCTCGGCCCCGACCACCATCGTTCGCAGCTTCCACAGCTCGAACGGCACGCCATCCCTGCCCACGCGCGGGTGGCGGTAGAACACGGGCCCCGGAGTGTCGAGCCTTATCGCCGCTGCAGCCACGAGCAGGATCGGCGCGCTCAGGAGCAGGGCGCCCGCGGCCACCACCAGATCAAGCGCGCGGTTCACGCCATAGGTGCTGGGTTACGGTCCCGTGTCACATGCGGATCCTGTACCTGCATCAGTTCTTCGTGACCCGGGAGGGCTCCGGCGGCACCCGCTCGTACGAGTTCGCACGCCATCTGGTGGGTGCCGGTCACGAGGTCGTGATGGTAACCGCGGGCTCCGAGGGCAACCGGATCGTGGACGGCATCCGGGTGGTCGAGGTGCGCGGTGGCTACGTGGACTACGTCCGCGCCACCTCGATGGCCTACCCGCGGCGCATCGCGTCCTTTTTCCGCTTTGCCGCACAAGCCACGGCGGCGGTGCTGCGTGAGCCCGCGCCGAACGTCGTGTTTGCGACCTCCCCTCCCCTCACGATGGCCCTCCCGGCGATCGCCGCCGCCCGGCGCCACCGGGCCCCGCTGGTCTTCGAGGTGCGTGACCTATGGCCCGAGGCGCCGATTCAGATGGGCGCGCTGCGCAATCCGGCCGCCCGCCGGGTCGCTCGCGCGCTCGAGTGGGCCGTCTACCGCACCTCGGCACATGTCGTGGCGCTGTCGCCCGGCATCCGCGAGGGTGTGATCGCCGCGGGGGTGGCGCCGGCGGGCGTCACCCTGATCCCGAACGCCTCCGACCTGGACCTGTTCTCGCCGGACCTCGACGGTAGGGCCGTGCGCGAGCAGTTGGGACTCGAGGGGCGATTCCTGTGCTCCTACTTCGGCACGATGGGTGAGGCCAACGACCTATCCCAGGTGATCGAGGCGGCCACCCTCCTGCAGGGCCAGGGCGACGAGTCGGTGGCCTTCGTGCTTCAGGGAGACGGCAAGCGGCGGGCCGGCCTCGAGGAGGACGTTCGCCGTCGCGGACTGCGCAACGTGCTGTTTCTCCCCGCGGGCGACAAGAGCTCGGCCGCCCGGCTCGCGGCGGCATCTGATGCGTGCATGACGATCTTCAAGGACGTCCCGATCCTGGCCACCAACTCACCCAACAAGCTGTTCGACACCTTCGCGGCCGGCCGCCCGGCGATCGTGAACACGGCGGGCTGGCAGCGTGACCTGGTCGAGCGCCACGAGGCAGGCCTTTTCGCCCGACCGGGCGATCCCGCGCACCTGGCCCAGCAGGTGCTCGCGCTGCGCGACGACCCGCAGAAGGCGGCAGCCTACGGGCGCAATGCGCGCCGGCTGGCCGAGGGCGAGTTCGACCGCCGGCTGCTCGGGGAGCGGTTGCGGGTCCTGCTCGAGGACGTGGCCGCCGGGCGGGATCACCCGTGACCGCGGTGGAGCTCTCCTACTGCGTGGTCAACACGAACGGACGTGACCACCTGCTGAGATGCCTGGACGCGATCGAGCGCACCCACCCCGCGGGGGTGACACACGAGACGATCGTGCTCGACAACTGCTCCGAGGACGGGTCCGTCGCAGCGGTGAGGACCGCCTGGCCCGGCGTGCGGGTGATCGCGCTGGACAGGCGCGTGGGCAAGGCGGAGAACGACTCGACCCTCCTGAGGGGGGCACGCGGGCGACTGTGCCTGCTGCTGAACGAGGACTCCGAGCTTCAGGAGGGCGCCTGCGCCGCGCTGATGGAAGCGCTCGCGGCCGATCCCCGCGCCGCCGTGGCGGGGGCCCAGCTCCTCACCAGTGAGGGCGCGCCTACCGCCTCGGCGTGGCGCCTGCCCGGGGTGACGGTCGCGCTCGCCGGCGCGATGTTCCTTCATCGAGCCTTCACCGTGCAGAGCGGCGGGTCGCGGACGCGGAGCGTCGGCTGGGTGCAATCGAGTGCGATGCTGGTGCGCCGCGAAGCAGCCGCCGCCGTGGGCTTTCTCGATCCCGGCTTTTTCGTCTACTCGGACGAGACCGACTTCTGCAAGCGGCTGCACGAGGCCGGCTGGACCGTTCTGCATGTGCCGTCGGCACGGGCGCTCCACCACGATCAGCTCAGCACCGACCTCGGCAGCGCGCGGAGACGGATCGTGGAGTTCCACCGGGGGCGCGACCGCTACCTGCGAAGGCACCATTCGAGTGCAGGCCGCCTCGCGATACGGGCGCTCGGCGGGTGGTTCTACCTCGTCCGGGCGCTCGCCGCGCTCGCCCTGCCCGGCCACGACCCGCGACGCTACCTCCTCCAAGCCAGACAGGAGCTTCTACCGTGGCGAGGCGAGGGCCTTCGCGAGGCCGCAGAGGAGTACAACCGACAGATGCGAATTGCCCACTGAGAACCCCGTAAGCCGCACCGCCCGCACCCTTCTCTACGCTGCGCCGCGACCGTCGTGGATCAACCCGAACTCGTTCTAGCCGCCGTCCTGGCCGCCGCCGGCGCCGCCCTGGTGCTCGCCGGGAGCGGCAGGGTGATGATCTTGGGCGGCCTGGCCCTCCTTGCAGCCGGCGAGGCGGGGCTCCTGTCATCGATCTCGGACCTCGAGAGGCTCGCGTCCCCCACCGGTGCCCTCGCCGGCGCACTGGCACTGGCCGTGCTCGCAGCGGGGGCTGCGGTGTTCGTGCGGCGGCCGGCGTGGGTCCCGCTCGCGGTGCTGATCGCAGCCCCGTTTCGCCCCCCGGTCTCCTTCGACACCTCCGGTGGCTTTCCGCTGTCGCTTGCCGACGACGGACAGCTCGGGCGGCTGCTACCGCTCTACTTCGTGCTGGCGGTGGCCATGATCGCTCTCGCGTGGCAAGCGCTTCACCCCGATCGCGCGCCCGGCGCCGTGCGTGCACTTCCGCGGGTGATCATGCTGCCTGCGGCGGCGTTCCTGGCGTTCGCGTGCGCCTCGCTGGCGTGGGCGGAGGAGCCCGGCCCCGCGGTCGCTCAGCTCGCCTACTTCACGGTGCCTTTCGCGCTGCTCCTGGGGGTGGTTGCACGCTCGCCATTCCCCGACTGGGCGCCCCGCGCGCTCGCCCGCGTCGGGGTGGGCCTGGCGGTGGTCTTCGCGGCCGTCGGCCTGTGGCAGGCGGCAACCAGGGAGGTGTTCTTCTTTGCGGCCAACCTCCAGCTCTCCAACGCGAACTCGGACTACTTCCGGGTGACGTCCCTGTTCGGCGATCCAAGCCTCTACGGCCGCCACCTCGTGCTCGGCATGGGGATCCTGCTCGTGGCCCTCGCGCTGCGCCGGATGCAGGTCTGGCTCGGAATCGGCCTGCTCGTCGTGCTCTGGGCCGGCCTCTACTTCTCCTACTCACAGTCCAGCATGGCCGCGCTGGTGGCCGTCACCCTCGCGGTGGCCGCAGCAACGGGCGGCCCGCGGGCACGGCGCGTGGTGGTCGTGTCTCTCGCGCTCATGGTGATGCTCGCTGCCGGCTTTCTCGCGTCGATCGAGGTCCGCGGCGACTCCCTGCGACGGGAGACGAGCGACCGTACCCAGCGGATCGAGGACACCACGCGCGTGGTGGCCGAGCAGCCCCTGGTCGGCGTGGGCATCGGGGGCCAGCCCAGGGCGAGCCGCCGGCTCTCAGAGCGTGACCAGCCGACTCCCAGCTTCGTGTCTCACACCACCCCCCTGACGGTCGTTGCCGAGCTGGGAGTCCTCGGCCTGCTCCTCTACGCCTGGCTGATCGTGGGCGGCGCCCTGATGATCGGGGCGGTTCGCAGGCTCGATCCGGCGCTTGGCCTGACGCTCGGCGCGGCGTTTCTTGCGCTCTTCGTGCACGCGCTCTCCTACAGCGGCTTCCTGGAGGATCCCCTCACCTGGATGGTGCTCGCCGGGGGGGCGGGCCATCTCAGCTGGCCCCGGCGCGACGACGGCAGCGGCCGCGAGGGTGAGCTTGATTCGCTGTCCACGGCGGACGACCGCGGTCGTGGCGAGCCCGCGGCCAAGGGCGCCTGATGCGCGCGCTCGGCCTCGAGGGCCGGGTCCCCCGCGCCGACCTTTGGGCGCTGCTCGGCGTCCTGTTGGGGCTGCTGGCCATCACGCTTCCCGAACTGGGCTCCGACCCATGGCCCTTCAGGCCCGGTACGGTCGAGCCGCGCGGCCCCCTGGCACCACTCGTGCGCGCCGCCGGCGAGGAGTGGGATGTGGGCATCGCCAGATCGGCCTGCTTTCTCGCCGCGCTCGGCCTGGGGCTCCTCGGGGCGGCGAGCCTGCGGCGGCGGGACTGGCCCGGCTGGGTAGGGGCCGCCCTGACGCTGGGCGTGGCCCTGGCGCTGCTCTTGCCCTCAACCCTCCTGCAGGTGGGGCTTCGCGACGCCACGCAGCCGTGGTTTCACACCAACGACTCGATCTACCAGATCGAGTTGGCCGGCGACCTCCTCCGCGCCGGCGAGAACCCCTACGGCCACGACTACCGATTCTCGGGCATGGAGCGCTTCTACAGCTTCGATGGGAGCGCCTCGGAGGAGGACCGCAACCGCGAGGTGTCGCTCGAGCACTACGCGTACTTCCCCGGGACGGCGATCGTCTCGGCGCTCTGGCGGCTACTCCCCCGTCCGCTTGACGACTTCCGCCTGTTCGTGCTGCTCATGACCCTCGGCGGCTTCCTCGCCGCGCTTGCCTTCCGTGCGCCCCTCGGATGGCGCCTGGCGATCGGAGCGCTCGTCGTGGCCAACCCCATCGCCGTCCGCTCGGCGTGGTTCGGGCAGAACGACGCGCCCAGCATCACGATGATGATCCTCGCCTTCGCGCTCCTCTCCCGAGGCCGGTACAGGTGGGCCGCGGCCTCGCTCGCGAGCGCGGTCCTGCTCAAGCAGTTCGCCGTGGTCGCGGTCCCGTTCCTCGCGCTCATGCTGGTCACCCGAGGTGTGGGCCGTGCGGAGCTGCGCCGCTGTGCCCTCGTGTTCTGCGCGGTCCTGGGCGCGGGCATGCTGCCCTTCTTCCTCGCAGACCCGGTCGCCTTCTACGAGGACACCGTGAAGTTCGGTGCGGGCACCTACAAGATCGTCGGCTACGGGCTGTCGGGGCTGCTCGTCCGCGCGGGGATCCTCGACGGCCGCGACGACTCCTACCCGTTCGCGATCGTGGCTCTCCTGACCTGGCTTCCGCTGACCGCTTGGCTGCTGGTGCAGCAGCACCGGGCGCGAGAGTTGTGGCCGGGCGCCGCCGCGTTCTCGATCTCGATCCTGGTGCTCCTCTTCATCGGGCGCACGTTCAACAACTACTACCTCGTGTGGCCGATGATGGGAGCGGCGATCGCCGCGCTTCTGTACGCAGGGGAGAGGCCGGAGGGTGGCGCCGGGCGGTCCTTCCGCACCTGACGTCAGCGGCGTGCGCGGCGCCGGCCCGTGCGGGGCGTCCCGGCGGCTCGCTTCCTCTTGCGCGGCTCGAACGCGTACTGGTAGGAGCGTCCCGTGAAGTAGACGCGGTCCTGATCGGCGATGATCGCGCTGGCGTACTTACCGCCGTTGTTGTACCAGCGCGGCCTGCCGGTGCGAACATCGAAGGCGGTGGTGCTGTCTGTGCCCATCTTGACCGCCCGGGAGGCCGCCGAGCCGCAGGAGGAGCAGGTCGTGGCATAGACGAGGCCGCCCATCACCACCGGCGCGGCGTGCACCGCGCTGGGCATGTCGCGCTCCCACCTCGTCTTGCCGGTGGCAGCGTCGAGCGCGAAGAACTTGCCGTCGTAGGTGCCCACGTAGACGCGCTGCCCGTACACGGCGGCCGAGGAGTAGATATAGGTGCCGAGGGGGTGGGCCCACAGGAGCTTGCCGGTCCGCTGGCCGAAGGCATACATGATGCCGTCGGTGTTGCCGATGAAGATCCGCCCGTAGGCCGCCACGGGGGTCGCGTAGAAGAACTCCCTGGAGCCGAAGCGCGACTGGGACTGCGCCCTCCAGCGAAGCTTGCCGGTCCGCGCGTTCAACGCGTACACGCTGCCTCCATCCGTCGCGATGAAGATGCTCCCCTTGGAGTAGGCCGCCGAGGTGTTCACCCGCCCGTCGGTCTGAAAGCTCCAGACCTTCCTACCGGTCCTGGCCGACACGGCATAGACGTTGTGATCCCACGAACCGGCGTACAGGACGCCCTTGACCAGCAGCGGCGTCGATTCGAAGGGCTGCCCTTTGAATCGCCATCTCTGCCGCCCGGTCTTGGCGTCCATCGCGATGATGAAGCCGGTGGGGTTCGAGGCACCCTGCGGACAGGGCGCGAAATCCATATAGGCCTGATAGACGGTGCCCTTCGCGATCGTCGGCGACGAGGCGGCGCAACGCTTGAAGTTCTTCGTCGGGAAGACCTTCCTTCCCGTCTTGCCGTCGAGGGCGAAGAAGAGCCCCTTCTGCTGGGCCAGATAGAGGTTGCCGTACGCGGCGGAGGGGGGGAACTCGAGCGTGTCGTGGGCGTCGATCCGCCACGTACGGCGGTAGGGAGGACGGTGGTCGAAGGGCGAGACCTTGCTCCGCTGGAGGTCGTAGCCGAAGGTCGGCCATGGCACGGGAATCGCGACCCGCGCCGGCAGCTTCGGCCTCTTCGGCTCGGCCGAGCGGTCGAACTCCTCATCCGCCGATCCGCGCTTCTCCACGGGCTCGGTCTCCTGGCGGTAGTAGCCCACGGCGGCCACGAGGAGGACGGCGGCAATCGCTCCGCCGATGAGGAGTTTCCTTCTCATGCCGGGGCTTCAGGATGGCAGAGACCGATGAAATGGTCCGGTGCTCGCCCGGCGAGAACCTCGGTGCGGTGCTCGCCCGATCAACGATCGGGCTGCGCTCCTCCCGCGAACGATCGGGCTGCGCTCCTCCCCCGGGAATGGTCCTGGGTCTCAGCGCCGCGCGAGCAGGGCCCAGATACGCTTCGTGGCCCTCGGTACCTCGACGCTCAGACGTCGTTCCTCGAGCTCGCGCGCCCACTGTGGCGTTCCAGGGCGGATGACGGTGCCCTTTCCGAGCCGGTAGGCCACGAAGGCGGGCTGGCCCTCCACGCGGCCGGCGGAGCTGAGCAGCCGAGCCGCCTCGGGCAGGCGCTCCGAGCGCTCGAACACGGAGAACTCGCCGAACAGCCGGTCGCCACCCTTGAACAGGCCGAGGCTGTCGCGCTCGGCGCTCAGCGGTGCAGGGGGATCGGCCCGGAAGAGCCGCGTGCGCTCTCCGAACAGGTCATCGGGCCGCGGTGGGCTGGGGTCGCGCAACCGCTCGCCCACGAGCGCGACGGTGCGCTTGAGCGAGTCCCCGCCGAACGAGACCACGCGCAGGCCTCCCTCGACCTCTTCCCGAAGCGCGTCGCGGACGCGTCGGGGCAGCCAGGTCGTGGTGCCCGCAAAGGCCACCCCGGGCGCGTTGGAGATCGTCGGGCCCTCGCGGCGGGCGAGCGCGAGGTCCGTGGTGAGGTCGTAGGCGAGCTTCTCGCGGTCGAGGAAGCGCAGCAGGGGAGAGATCTCCGAGCGAAAGCGCGCCGGGAGGGTGCCGCCCTGAAACGGGCGTTCAACCGGGAGCGCGCGCACGTTGTCGAGCGTGTCGGCAAAGCCGTCGAGGTCCGAGTCGAATCGGTTCAGGCCCTGCCAGCTGACCGCCGGGAGTACTACGAGCGGCCGCGGGCGGCGTCGCGCGGCGCGGGAGGACGGCAACCCCGCCACGGCCAGCGGCCAGACCGCCCTCCGCCCGCGGGAACGCACCCGC
>JACCUO010000094.1 GCA_013811765.1 Thermoleophilaceae bacterium
GCAGGAGGTCGGCCCTCGCGAGCACTCCCTGCTCGCGGCGTCTCTGCCACGCGCCGCCGACTCCCGGCCGGCTCAGCGAGGCGGTCGTGTCGAAGCGGATCGCGTGCGGGGCCCGCGGGCGTTGCAGCAGCGCTGCGGTGACGCTCGAGAAGATGGTCGCGCCGGCGCTCACCCCGCGCGCCGCCCTCACTGCGGCGAGCGCCTCCACGGCGTCGGTCAGCGCCATCGTGCGGCGCAGCGGGCCCGCGATTCCCAGGGGAACAGGCACGATCTGGCAGCTCGCCCCCGCCGCCCTGACCTGATCGGCGAGGGCCCGGTCGGAGAGGCGCCAGCCCATCGTGGTTCCCAGCGAGACGATGGCAATGTCGGTCCGCTCGGGCACACGGCAAGTATCGCTGCGGAGCGCGTGCGGAGCGCGATGCAGGGCGGTCTGGGCTCGCCCGACCAGACCTCGGGCGGAGGGCGGCGAGGGGGTTAGCGGGCGCCGTTTTCCCCCGGGACGCAATTCACCATGGCGAGCTCCTGCCCCGCGAGGGAGCTCACGCCAGGTGCCTCCGGGACCAGCTGGAGGAGCGCCTGTACGGGTGGCTCGGCCGGGTCGAGGTCGTAGATCTCGACGTCCTCGGTGACCCCAATCAGCGTGAAGACGGCGTCCACCTGGGAGCTGGCGCGCACGACCATCAGCCGGGAGCCGGCCCGCCGGGCGCGGACGCCGGCATCCAGGATTACGTGCACGCCCGCGCTGTCCACGAAGGAGAGCTCACGCAGGTCGAGCACGACGAGGCGCGCTCCCTGCAGTGCCTCGTCCAGCGTCTGCTCGAGCTGCGACGCGGTGAATATGTCGAGCTCGCCGGCCGCGTAGACCCAGGCGGCTCCGAGGCCGCTGCTGCTCTGCCTGGAGACGAAGGGGGTCGGCGCCGCCCGCTCAGGTACTACCGCCGAATCGAAAACGGACCACGTCTTGAGCACGATGAAACCTCCGGGTCGTGACAGCAGAACCTCGGAAGTCAATCGATGCTGCCTGCTCCCCATTTAGAGAGGAGCGAACCCCACCGTCATGCCCTCAGCTTCACATGGTAGCGCGGGCGTCAAGACCCCGCGGGTCAGCCGGAATCAGGGAGAGAGCTGGCCGGCACGTCGTGCCCATCGACGAGGTCCGTGGGAGCGAGGATGAACACCTCGCACATCATGTCCGGGTCCTGCTGGTTTCCGCTCATGAAGCCGAGCACCCGCCGCCCGGTGGCCCGCTCGATCACCGACTCGAAGCGAGAGCGCATCAGTTCCTGGAACTCCATCCGCTGGTCGATTACCGCGGTGCCGCGCCCACCGTCGAGGAGGGTCTGCTCCACCCGCGTGAAGCCACCGCGCAGGAGGCACACCACCAGGTCGTCCTGGTAGTAGGCCTTCGCGCGGGTGGGTCCCCGCCCGTAGTACTCCTTGAGCAGAGCGACGAGCCCGTCGGAGATGGCCGTGAGCACGTCGCCGTGGGTGTCTGGAGCGCTTTGGAGGTCCGGTCGGTTCACGGTCGATCGCAATCCTGTGGTCGAAGGTAAAACAGACTGATTTTACTACGCGCCAAGATGCGTGTCCAGTCGTTCGCCGGGTTCACGCCCTTCGCCTCGCGCGCGAACCAACCCGGAGGGCGCTCACGTCCCGGACCCAGGAGGACGCTCAGGGTCCATCCGGGATGGGCCCTTAGCCTTTGCCCTGTGCCTCGAGTGGCCGACCCCCGCCCCGCGTGCCTGGTGACGGGGATCGTCTCCCCCTATCGGCGCGAACCGTTCCGCCTACTGGCAGAGGCCGAGGGCGTGGAGGTGATCGCATTCGAGGATGCGGGCCCATCGGTGCCAGGCCTCGCCGTGCACGCCACGACCCAGGCCGGCGCCGTGCGGCTCGCGGCCTCGGGACGCTACCGAGCGGTGATCGCGGGGCTCGGCGGCCGCCTGGCGCTGCCGGGGAGCTACATGGCCGCCCGGGCAAGGGGTATCCCCTTCGTGCTCTGGGCGACCATCTGGTCGCACCCCCGGACGGCCGCGCACGCGCTTTCCTATCTGCCGACCCTTCACCTCTACCGTGCCGCGGACGCGGTGGTCACCTACGGCGAGCACGTGAGCCGCTACGTGGAGGAAAGGCGCGGCGCCCGCGGCCGGATCTTCGTGGCTCCCCAGGCCGTGGACGTGGCCCACTTCGGGACACGTGTGCCGGCCGCAGCGCGCACC
>JACCUO010000101.1 GCA_013811765.1 Thermoleophilaceae bacterium
TGCCAAGGCCGCCGGCAGCACGACCGCTGCAATCAGGCCGAGGCGGGCGTGTCCCACCAGACCGCCGAGGCCCGACCGGCCGCGCGCTCTCAGCCGTGCACGCTCAGCGGCCAGCACGATCGCCGGAGGTACGGGCCCGCGAGTAGAGCAGGCCGCCAAGGGTGCCTGCGGCGGCCGCCGACAGGATGGCGAGGAGCCAGTTCATGCCCCCGCCGGCCACTCCGCCCAGGCCCGTTGCCGGCCCGACGGTCGGAGCCGCCACCGCGTCCTCGTGGACCACGAAACGGGTGCGCTCACCGGCGCTTCCGATCAGGTAGGCGCTCGCCGCGGTGCCCGCAACCAGGCTGAGGCCCGGCAGCGCGGCCAGTTCGTCCTCGCTGTCCGGCTTGACGGCTGCCAGACGGTAGGTTCCGGGATCGGGAGCGGCGTAGTCGGCCACCTCTCCCGGGCTCAAGCTCCCCAACTGCCGCCCGTCGAGCGTGATCTCCGCGCCATTCACCTCCGGGGCGGCTGACACGACCCGTAGCCTGGCCTTTCCGGCCGCGGCGGGGCCATCCCGGTAGACGCGAAGTTGTGGCGCCTCCGAGTTCCGGTTCCTCACGGCGACGACCGTGTATCGCGCGCCTTCCTCGAAGCTCGAGGAGGCTTCGGCGATCGGTTTCTCGCCGGCAAGGAGCGCCAGCCGGGCGCGCCCGGCTGGGGTGGCCGTGTACTCGGTCGCCTCGCCGAAGTCAGTGGCCTCGAGCTTCACCTGTCGGGCGGCGCTCACCTGCAAGTGGGGCGGGGGCCCGCCGGGCACCGCGTTGAGCAGCCGTATCTCGGCGGCCGCGAAGGCGTCGCCAACCGACAGCGAGAGTAGGATCACCACGCCCCCGAGAAGGGACACGGCCCTCCGAAAGGGTTCTTCACAATGCATCCCGACGATAGACTAGCCGTGCGGACGGATCGAATAGCCCCCGCTCTGCAGCGGCTCGACGCTGAGCGGCGAGCGCTCCTCGAACTCTCCTTTTTGCGGGGCATCTCCGATGAGGAGATCGCGCAACTGCTCGGGGTTACCGCGGACGAGGTCCACCGCCGCCGCGGGAAGGGGGTCGATTGCCTGAACGATGTCCTGGGGGTGGAGGGGCCGGAAGCGCGTGGAGAGTTGGCCGAACGGCTGCGCACCATGCCCCAGGCTGCATGGGGTATTTCCCCCACCACGCCTGAGGGGGCAGGCGGTACCCCGACCGGGGTTCAGGCCGCCGGGCCGGCGAGCGGGGAGCCGACCGGCGATCGGCGCCGCGCAAAGCTGCTCGCGGGCCTCGCAACAGGAGCCATCGTGGCGGCTGTCCTGGTCGTTGCCGGCGGAGGGCAGCATGAGGACGACACCTCGGAGCCGCGTGGCAAAGCTCGTGACCCGGGCCCCGCGAGGACCGAGCCCACGGTTCGCGGTCCGCGCAGCGAGATGAAGCCGATCGCCGGGGGCGAGGGGAGGGGAGTGGTGCAGGTCCTGAAGGCGGGGGCCCGCCGGCGGTTGCTCGTCTCGGTGAGCGGGCTCGCGCCTCCGGGTCCCGGTACCTACGTGGTCTGGCTCTACCGGGGGGTCGACGATGCCAAGCCGATCGGCGCCTTCGAGGGCGGTTCGCTGCGGTTGGACGCACGGCTTCCGAGTGACGCCGGCCGCTACCCGGCGCTCGACATCTCGCTGGAGCCGCGCGACGCGAACGAGGCGCATGGTGGCGACAGCGTCCTGCGGGCGCCGCTGGTACTCCCTCGCGTGGAGGACTGATCGCCCACGGGCGCCCGCGTCCCACTACCCTCCCTGACCCGGCGAAAAGAGCGCTCATGAAGCCCAGCCAGATTGTCATCGCCATCGCCGCAATCATCGCGGTGATCGCAGTTGCGGTCCTTTCCTCGGGAGGCGACGACGACGGCGGAAAAGGTGACTCGGGAGGTGGCTCCCCGGGCGCGAAGGCGCCCGCAGGCTCGCTGCGCGTCACGTTCGCCTACTCGCCCGAGAAGGAGCAGCTCCTGAAGCCGCTGATCGCCCGCTTCAACGGCTCGGGGCGCGAGGTCGGGGGCAAGAAGATCTTCGTGGTCGGCGAGGTCGTGGCCTCCGGGGAGGCGCAGTCGCGGATCGCCAAGGGCACGCTGAAGCCCGTCGCCTGGTCGCCCTCGTCGTCGCTGTGGGGGCGGCTGCTGAACTTCGAGGCCGATCGGCCGCTGGCTCCTAAGGACAACCCCTCGATCGTCCGCACGCCGCTGGTGATCGCCATGTGGAAGCCATTCGCGCAGGCGCTGGGCTACCCCAAGAAGAAGATCGGCTACGAGCAGCTGACCAAGCTCGCGGTGTCGAACCAGGGCTTTGCGAGCGTGGGCAAGCCGGAGTTCGGCCGCTTCAAGCTGGTGCACACCAACCCCGACTTCTCGACCTCAGGCCTGTCGGCGGTCGTGGCGGAGTACTACGCGGCGACGGGAAAGAAGGAGGGACTGACCGAGGCGGATGTGACCCGGTCGGCGGCGCGCAAGCAGGTGAAGGACATCGAGCGCTCGATCGTTCACTACGGCGACACCACGCTCTTCATCGCGGACCAGATGCGCCGCAAGGGACCCGGCTATGCCTCGGCGGTGGCGATGGAGGAGGTCACGCTGCTGGACTTCAACCGCCGCCGCGGCGGGCAGCCACCGCTCGTGGCGCTCTATCCCCCGGAGGGGACCTTCTACTCGGACAACCCGTTCATCACGCTGGATGCTCCCTACAACTCCCGCGCGGAGAAGGACGCCGCCGGGGAGTTTCAGAAGTTCCTCGCGGAGGAGGTCGACGCCCAGGCGGCCGGCCGTCAGGGCTTCCGCCCGGCCGACCTCAATGCCAAGCCGGAAGGGCGAGTGACGGCGGCCGGTGGTGCCGATCCGGCGCAGCCGGCCAGGGTGCTGGGGCTGCCCGAGCCGCGGGTGCTCGACCGGATCAGGCGCACGTGGCGGGCGGACCGCAAGCCCGCGAACGTCCTGCTCGTGGTGGACACATCGGGCTCGATGAACGACGAGAACCGCCTCGCGCGTGCCAAGGGGGGGCTGCGGACCTTCCTGCGCGAGGTGTCGCC
>JACCUO010000163.1 GCA_013811765.1 Thermoleophilaceae bacterium
ACCTCGATCCGGCCAAGCGTGGCGCGGCACTTGCGTCCGGTGGTCCCACCGGCGACCGTCTCCAGGTCCATCACAGACGCAGAATTCCAGTCGGAGGTGGCGGTGCGCAGCTGGTCCGTCCAGGCGCTGCCCACGTTGTTTCCCACCTTCAATGTGAACGGATTGGCGGTGCGAGCCCAGTGGTAGGTGCCCCACGAATGGCTGGCCGCAGCCGGTGCCGCCATGACGCCCGCCGAGACGGCGGTCAGTGCGAGGACTACGAAGATCTTGCGCAAGAGGACTCCTCCGGTTCGAACCAAGGACGTGGGCGGGCTTCCCGGCTTGATATATCCAAAGGTAGCTGAGATTAATGTCATGTCAACTGTTGGATGAAGATAGAGAGGAGAGCGTGTCGAGGTGAGACTCCTGACAAACGCTGCGCAGGTCCTGGCCTGCGTCGCACGTGACCCCGGCAGCCGCCTCAGGGACATCGCCACGTGCGTCGGGATCACCGAGCGCGCAGCCCACCGGATCGTCTGCGAGCTTGAGGCGGACGGCTACATCACGCGCCACCGGGAGGGCGCGCGCAATACCTACGAGCTACACCCTGACCTCCCCCTGGACCAGGAGTCGGACTCCGTGGTGCCGGTCGGAGCCCTGCTGCGCCTCCTGATCGCAGACCCGCGGGACGAGGATCGCGCCGTCGCGTAAGCGCGACGGGCCGAGCGCTCACAGCTCGAAGCGGTACCCCACGCTGCGCACCGTCTTGATCCTGGCGGCGTGCTCCAGGCCGAGCTTTGCCCGGACGCGGCGCACGTGCACGTCCACCGTACGCGCGCCCCCGTAGTAGTCATAGCCCCACACCGCGGAGAGCAGCGACTCGCGCGAGAACGCGCGTCCGGGGTGGGTGACGAGGAACTTGAGCAGCTCGTACTCCATGTAGGTGAAGCTCACCGGCTTGCCCGCGATCGCCACCTGGTAGGTGGCCACGTTGAGCTCGAGTGAGCCGACGCGCACCACCTCGCCGTCCTCGACCCCGTTCACCTGGCGCCGGGCGCGGGCGACGCGGGCCTCGAGCTCACCGGAGGCGAAGGGGCGCACGAGCAGCTCCTGCACGTCGCCCAACGACGCCGCCGAGGCGAGGTGCTCAGGGTCGAGCGCGGCGACGAGCGGCACCTCGCAGAGATCCTCGTGGTCGCGCAGGCGCGCCACGAGCGGACCGGGCGCGGGCTCCCCTGCGCCCGCGCCGACGATCACCAGCGCGGGCCTACGGGCCAGGGCGCCATCGTCTCCACCCGGAAGCAGCGAGCCGTTGGCGCTGACCCGGCGGGGACTGAAACCCAGCTCGGCGAGCCCCTGGGTGAGCTCACCCGCCAGGCCGGAGTCCTCGGCGTAGATCCACGCGTCAGCCATGTCAGAGGAGGTTGAGCAGCCGCGAGCGATCGAGCTCGGTCACGGTCCGGCGGTAGTCCTCCCACTCGCGCCGCTTGTTGGCGACGAACCAGTCACAGATCGTGTCTCCGAGCGCCTCGCGGGCGAGTTCGGAGCGCTCGAACGCGTCGGTTGCCTCACGCAGGTCCTGGGGCAGGCGGTCCATCCCGTCGAGCGGCTCGCCGTTCGACTCGGCAGGGAGCTGGTAGCCGCGCTCGATGCCGCGCAGGCCGGCCGCGAGCAGCAGCGCGAAGGTGAGGTAGGGGTTGCAGGCGGGGTCGGGTGAGCGCAGCTCGATCCGCGCCGCCGCCTCCTTGCCAGGGCGGTTGGACGGGACGCGCACGAGCGAGGGGTTTCCGCGCCGCGTCCACGCCACGTGCTCGGGGGCCTCGAAGCCGGTGGCGAGGCGTTTGTATGAGTTGACCCACTGGTTGGTGACCGCCGTGAGCTCCGGCGCGTGCGCGAGCAGCCCGGCGAGGAACGCCCGGCCGACCTCTGAGAGCTGCTCTTCCCCCGGGTTCCAGAACGCGTTGCGGTCGTCCTCGAACAGCGAGCAGTGCAGGTGCATCCCCGAGCCCGCAGCGCCATCGATCGGCTTCGGCATGAAGGTCGCGTAGACCCCCAGCTCGCGCGCCACCTCCTTGACGGCCAGGCGAAAGGTGGTGAGTGAGTCGGCCATGGACATGGCGTCGGTGTGGCGGAGGTCCATCTCGTGCTGGGAGGCCGCCGCCTCGTGGTGGGAGGCCTTCACGGGAATCCCCATCTGCTCCAGGTACTCGATCGTGCGCCGGCGAAAGTCGCTGCCCACGTCGAGCGGCGTGAGATCGAAGTAGGCACCGTCGTCGAGCGGGCGTGGCTCCTCGCCACGCCCGGGCTCGGCGAACAGGAAGAACTCCACCTCGGGCCCCACCTGGAAGGTGTAGCCCAGCTCTCCCGCGCGGCCGAGCACCCGGTGCAGGGCGTGGCGCGAGTCCCCGGCGTAGGCCGTCCCGTCGGGCAGCCGGACGTCGCAGAACATCCGGGCCACGAGCGAGCCGGGTCTCCACGGGAGCACCTGGAAGGTGCTTGGGTCGAGGTGTGCGATCGCGTCACGTTCGTGGCGGCGGGTACTGCCCTCGAGCGAGGAGCCATCGATCCCGACGCCTTCGGCAAGTGCCTCCTCGAGCTCTGAGACCGGGATCGCGAAGCTCTTGAGCAACCCCAGGACGTCCACGAACCACAGCCGCACGAAACGCACCCCGCGCTCCTCAACGGTGCGCAACACGTACTCGTCACGGCGGTCGGCAGGGGTCATCGGGCCAGCCTCAGCGCTCACCCCGCTCACGCTACGGACAAGCCCGTGAAGGGTCCATGGCCACTCGGTCGAAATTCAGCCGACATCCGGTCGAAATTGCCCGGCCGCTTGGGAGAAGCGAGTTCGTAACCAAGCGTTCACGCAGGCGTCGCGGGGGCGAAACGCCGCGCATCCAACCTGGCACGGTGAGCACCGAGACCCGCACGCTGTGCCCCTACTGTGGCGTGGGGTGTGGCCTGATCGCGCGCACCGGCGGCGGGCGACTCGAGGCGGTGGAGGGCGATCCGCTCTATCCCGTCAACCACGGCCGCACATGCCGCAAGCCGCTCGAGCTGAGCCACGCCGTGCACGCCTCCGACCGGACGACCGTGCCGCTCATGCGCGAGCGCCGCGACGTTCGCTTCCGGGAGGCCGAGTGGGACGAGGCCCTGCCCTCGCTCGCCGCGCGGCTGCGCGCGATCACCGACGAGCACGGGCCGGACGCCGTGGCCTTCTACGTCAGCGGGCAGCTGCTGACCGAGGACTACTACGCCTGGAACAAGCTCGCGAAGGGCTACCTTCAGACCAACAACCTGGACTCGAACTCGCGCCTATGCATGTCCTCGGCGGTCGCCGGCTACAAGGGGGCCTTCGGCAGTGACGGCCCGCCGCCCGCCTATGCCGATCTCGCGCTGGCCGACTGCTTCTTGCTGCTCGGGACCAACACCGCGGCGTGTCACCCGATCGTCTGGTCGCGGATCCGCGACCGCCTGGCCGAGGGGGCCTTCGCCATCTGCGCGGACCCGCGCCTGACCGCCACCGCGCGCGAGTGCGACATGCACCTGCCGGTGCGGCCGGGCACCGACCTGGCGCTGCTGAACGCGATGCTGCATGTGATCGACCGCGACGGGCTGCTCGACGCAGAGCATGTGCGCCGGCACACGAGCGGGATCGACGAGGCGCTAGCCGTCGCGCGCGAATGGACGCCGGAGCGCGCCGAGGGCACGTGCGGAGTGCCCGCCCGCGACATCGAGGATGCCGCGCGGCGCTTTGCCGGGCCGGGGCGCGCCATGGCCCTGTGGTCGATGGGAGCCAACCAGTCCACCGTTGGCACGCTCAAGAACCGCGCCCTGATCAACCTCTGCCTGGCCACCGGGCAGATCGGCCGTCCCGGCACCGGCCCGCTGTCGCTCACCGGGCAGCCGAACGCGATGGGCGGGCGCGAGACCGGCGGCCTCTCGACTCTCCTCCCCGGCTACCGCGCGGTCGAGTCCGCCGAGGACCGCGAGGCGATGGAGCGCCACTGGGGGATCGCGAAGGGGGCTATCTCACCGCGGCCCGGCCTGCCGGCGGTGGAGCTGTTCGACGCCCTTGCCGAGGGCCGGGTCAAGGCCGTCTGGATCATGGCCACCAACCCGCTCGTGTCGCTGCCCGACTCCGCCCGTGCGCGCGAGGCGCTCGAGCGCGCCGAGCTGGTGGTGGTCCAGGACGCACATCACCCCACGGAGACCTCGTCGCTCGCGCACGCCGTGCTGCCGGCGGCCGCCTGGCCGGAGAAGGAGGGCGCGATGACCAACTCCGAGCGCCGCGTAGGACTCGTGCGCCGTTCGCTCGACCCGCCCGGCCGGGCGCTGCCCGACTGGCGGATCGCGGCGCGGCTGGCAGCCGAGCTCGGGTTCGGGGAGGCCTTCGCGTGGGAATCCGAGGCCGAGGTCTACGACGAGTTCGCCGCCTGCACGGCGGGGCAACCGTGTGACGTCTCGGGGGTCTCGCACGAGCGGCTGCGCCGGGAGGGCAGCGTGCAGTGGCCGTGCCCCGCGCAGCCCGTCGACGAGCACCCGGGAACGCCCAGGCTGTACCCCGACAGGCGCTTCCCGACCCCCGACGGGCGAGCGCGCTTCGCGCCTACCCCCCACGCCGACCCCGCCGAGATCCCCGACGC
>JACCUO010000029.1 GCA_013811765.1 Thermoleophilaceae bacterium
CCCAGGCTCAGGCCGGCTCGTGCTCAAGGCCGGGGAGGCCGCGGCGGAACCGGGACCCACCCCTCCCGCTCGCGACCGTCGTCGATGCCATCGGCCGCTCGGCCTGGCGCACGGCGCGGGCGATGTCCTCGTACACGGCGGCCGCCAACCGGCGCGCCGCGGGTGCGGGGTCTTCGAGGAGCTCGAGGACACGATCGCGCGGGAACTCGAACATCAGGGTGCGCTCCCTCGCCCGGGCGGCAACCGGACTCATCCCGTCGTCGAGCATGCCCGAGTAACCGAGCAGGCGTCCGGGACCGGCGAGACGCATCCGCCGGGAGGCGGTGGTGTGCCTGACGGTGACCTCGATCGCCCCGCGGGCCACCAGGATCAACGACTCGGGGCGCGCGCCCTCGCGCAGCACGAGGTCCCCACGGGCCACCGAGCGCGACGGGACCCCCCGCAGCACCTCGGCCACGTAGGAAGGCTGCTCGAAGCCGACGAAGCACAGCAGCGAGCAGAGGTAGTCGAGACCCAGGGCACCTTGTGGGACCGGCTCTCCGGGGGCCACCGGCTCCGTCGAGGGTAGCCCGCCGATCTCCGCCGCGACGTGCTCATATCTCACCCGCAAGCGGGAGAGCGCGAGCATTCCGAGCCGCCGCATGAGGGCGATCGCTCCCCGGCGGGGGTCGAGGCGGAGCGCCTGGAATGCCCGTCCATCGATGATCCACCCCCGCGTGGGCGTGAGCGCCGTGACGGTGGCCGTGCGCCGTCCGCCGGTCAGAAGGGCTATCTCGCCGGCAGTAGCGCCGGCTTCGAGGTGCCCGAGCGTGCGCTCGCCCCCGTCGGGCATCCGGATCGTGGCCTCCAGCCGCCCGCTCTCCACGAGGCACAGCCGGTCACCCGACTCGCCCTCGACGAATACCCGGGTCCCGGGCGAGACCTCGAGCCGGGTCATGAAGGAGGCCACCTGTGCGAGATCGGCGGCGGGCAGGCCGGCCAGCAGTGGGAGCGCCGCCAGGTCCGGGACGCTCACCAGGCCGGGGGTGCTCACCACGGCAGCTCCCGCACCTCGACTGCGATTCCGCTCTCCGGGTCCGGCGTCGCCACGATCAACGAGTACTCGGGGACCTCGAACCAGCCGGCGTGGCTCTTGCTGAGCGGCTCTGAGGCCACGAGCACCGCCGACCTGCGCCCCTCGGCGGCACCCCGGTCGTCGCGATCCTCGCCCTCACGCTCGGAGGTGATCCAGAGCGACGTGTAGTCGTGCTCGCGCTCGCCGGCAAAGAACGACTCGTCCTCGGGGTACCAGCCGTAGTCGAAGGCGAAGCGGGTGGCAACGAGCCACCTGCCGTCGGTCAGCACCAGGTTAACGGGCGACTGGACCGCGATCCCGCGTGCCTCGCGCACGTCGCGCAGGCACTCGAGGGCGCGCTCGACCGCCCCCGCGGCCTCCTCGGGGCCAACCGGCCCGAACGGGTCGTCCAACATCGACAGGATGAGCGCGTAGACCCACTCGGTGTCGGTCGTGCCCTCGATCATCGAGGCCAGCTCCGGCCGTACGTACTGCAGGAGGTCAAAGCGCATCCGCCCGAAATCGCTGAGGTCGCCGTTCTGCGCCAAGGCCACGCTCACGCCCTCGAACTGAAACGGGTGCACGTTGTGACCACCGACCTGCTGGCGCTCGTCGTAGGTCACCCCCCGCACGTGGGCGACGAAGGCGGTGGCCTCGACCTTCTGCGCCAGGGCGCGGAGGTTGCGGTCGAAGTTCGGGATCGTGGAGACGCGGTAGGTGAACGGGCGGCCAGGGCTCGGGGAGTCAGGAGACCACGCCGCCAGCCCGAACCCCCCGAGGTTGAGGAGGGACATCAGCTCGGGATCGACGGCCTGGCGTACCAGCGATGCGTCCGCGCCGTAGAGCAGATCGTTCACCAGAACTGGTTCACCCAGGTAGGCCAGGACGCGGCACATGAGGTTCCCTCGCCGGGGCATTCAACCAGGGGCCCGCCCGGAGAAGATATGGCCGCCGGGCCAACGAGCTTCGACATGCTGTCCAGTCGGGAGCGCCGGAGGCCGCCCCGGCGACCGCTACCTTGATCCCTCCGGGGGGTTCCCGTCTGCGAAAGGACCCGGTGAAACCCCCCTCTAGCCAGCCCATGCGTCGCTCGATCACCCTCACACTCCTACTGCTCGTCCTGCTCGCCCCGGCGGCGGCGCAAGGCGCCGTCCGCCACGTCGTGCGCGGGGCAGGCTTCGGCCACGGCATCGGCATGAGCCAGTTCGGCGCCTACGGGTTCGCCCAGCAGGGCTCCAGCGCTCAGCAGATCCTGGCCCACTACTACCGTGGCACAACGCTCTCGCAGGCTCCGAGCCGTCCGGTGCGCGTGCTGCTCCAGGCGAGCACTCCGTCGGTGCGCTTTCGCGGCGCCACGGGCGCATCCGGCGGGCGGCGCCTCGACCCCCTGACCACCTACACGGTGCGTCGCGCAGGCGCCGGCAGCCTGTCGCTCTCGGGCGGGGAGGAGCAGGCCGCAACCTTTACCTCCCCGCTGCGGGTGGACGGGTCCGGTGCCCCGCTGCGGCTGCTGGGGCGCGCGATCAACGGACTCTCGGGGGGCACCTACCGCGGGGCCCTCGAGCTGCTCCCCGGTGCCGCGGGGGGAGTGACCGCCGTGAACTCGCTGCCGCTCGATCCTTACGTGCAAGGCGTGGTGGCCGGAGAGATGCCCTCGTCATGGGCGATGGCCGCACTGCGCGCCCAGGCCGTGACCGCGCGGACCTACGCGCTCGCCACGCGAAAGCTCGGCGGGAGCTTCGACCAGTACCCCGACACGCGCTCCCAGGTGTACCGCGGCGTGCGGGGCGAGACCGCCCGCTCGAACACGGCCGTGCGGGACACGGCCGGGAAGATCTTGACCTACGAGGGCAAGCCGGCGGTGACCTACTACTTCTCGACCTCGGGCGGGCGCACCGAGAACGTCGAGCTCTCCTTCCTGGGCTCCGAGCCAAAGCCGTGGCTCAAGAGCGTGGAGGACCCCTACGACGACCTCTCCCCGCGACACCGCTGGCGCTTCACCTTCACCACCCGCCAGCTCGGTGCCCGGCTTGGCGCACGCGGGACCTTTCGCAAGGTGCGCGTGATCAAGCGCGGCCTGTCCCCGCGCATCGTCCGCGCCCGCGTGTACGGATCGCGCGGATCGCACGTTCTGACCGGGGCCCAGATCCGGGCACGGCTCGGCCTCTATGACTCCTGGGCGTACTTCACACGCGTGTCCACCTCACAGGTCGGCGGCCCGCCCGGGAGCCGCGCGCGGGCGGCCGCCGTCTTTCCCGAGATCGCCGGCACGTTCGATCCGGCCCCTCGTTCGCGCACGCTGCTCGTGCAGCGCCGGCTCGAGAGGGGATGGGAGCGGGTGGGCGAGGTTTCGACGTCGGCGCGTGGGGGCTACCGCTCGACCCTGGCCGCGCCAGGGGTCTATCGCGTGCGCGCCGGTGCGGTCGCCGGGCCCGCGGTGCGCGTCAGGTGAGCCTCGCCTGGTAAGTCTGGCCTCTCCGCTCGGCGCCCCCTTACGGCGTGAAGCGCACGGTCATGACGTCCCCGTCCCGCATCTCGTACTCGCGTCCCTCCACCCGCAGCTTCGCTGCCTCGCGGGCGCCGGTGTAGCCCCCCGAGCTCACCAGGTCGCTCCAGTTGACCACCTCCGCGGCCACGAACCCGCGCTCGATATCGGTGTGGATTCGGCCGGCCGCCCCGCGTGCCCTGGTCCCTCGCGGCACCGCCCAGGCCCGCCCCTCCTTGCCCTCCCCCGCGGTGAAGAAGGAGATCAGACCGAGTAGCTCCCACGATTCGCGGATCACGGTGGCGAGCCCCGACTCCAGCACCCCGAGCTCGTGGCGCATCGCCTCGCCTTCCTCGGTGTCGAGCTCCGAGAGCTCTGCCTCGAGCCGCGCGGAGA